>JARKSS010000119.1 GCA_029974175.1 Vicinamibacterales bacterium | reverse complement strand
GTGCCTAGCGCTCCCGCGTCTTACTCTGCACGGACTCGCAGTACCAGTCGCAGGGCGACGTCAGCGCGACCGCCGGCCCTACGATATGACAATTTTCATGGCGCGGGGTGAGCGCCCGCTCGTGCTCACTCTGCGGTGAATCGTACGTGACAGACGCATTACTGCGAAGGGACCCTATGCCAACGACCACGCTGCCGCCGGGCGCCGAGGCGTACCAGGCGAAGGACTACAAGAGCGAGCTGAAGCCGATCTGGTGCCCCGGCTGCGGCGACTTCGGCGTGGTGCAGGCGATCTACCGGGCGCTCGCGGCGATCGGCCGGCCGCCGCACGAGATCGCGTTCATCTCGGGCATCGGCTGTTCGTCGCGCATCCCCGGCTACACTACCGCCTACGGCTTCAACACGGTGCACGGGCGCGCGCTGCCGATCGCGCAGGGGATCAAGCTCGCCAACCCCCAACTGCTCGTCCTCGCGGCCGGGGGCGACGGCGACGGCTTCTCCATCGGCGGCGGCCACATCGCCCACGCCGTGCGCCGGAACATCGACCTGACCTACATCATCATGGACAACCAGATCTACGGCCTGACCAAGGGGCAGCTCTCCCCGACGTCGCCGCGGGGTCTGCGCACCGCGTCCAGCTCGTACGGGTCGATGGAGGATCCGGTCAACCCGCTGCTCTACGTGCTGGGCTACGGCTGCCGCTTCGTCGCGCAGGGGACGCCGGCCGACATGGCGCAGCTCGGCTCCCTCATCGAGGAGGGCATCCGCTTCCCCGGCTTCGCGTTCATCAACGTGCAGTCGCCGTGCGTCACCTACGGCGAGCCCGATTCGCAGCTGAAGGTGCAGAAGCAGCGGATGCGAACGCTCGAGTCGCTCGGCCACGACCCCACCGATCGCATCAAGGCGATGGACCTCGCGCAGCACTACGCGACCGACCTCTACACCGGCGTCTTCTACCGCGACCCCAACCCGCCGCCCCACTTCGGCGAGTACGTCGCGGAGCGCCAGGCGAACATCGGCGCCGCCCGCGAGCGCGAGCGCGTCCTCGACCTGTTCCAGCCGGCGTCGTGAGCGAGGCGGAGTCGCCCGCCCCGAGTCGAAGGGCCGGCGGGGTCGTACCGAGGCGGTGCGGCTTTTCACCACCCACCACGGCGCTCGCGCGGAGACACGGACGGCCGGAAGAGGAGCGGGGGACGTCACGGCCGGCGCCATTATAGCGCCGCGATGCCCTCACCACTTGCGCGCGAGCATCTTGACCAGGCGGAGCTGCTTGACCTCGCGGGCTTCGCGCGTCTGCTGCCAGTCGGCGATGCCGAACGTGTCGTCGTAGCGAACGAGCTGCAGGTTCGACCAGGCCCTCGGCAGCGCGTTCACCTTGTCCTGCTCGGTCGGCGGCGGCCACCCCGGCTCGGGCCTGTCGATCGGGTGGAACGGCCGGTCGATGAGCAGCACGCCTCCCTTCTTGAGGCCGGCCGACACCTTCGCGATGAACGCGGGGTCGGTGATCGGGGCGTCCACGTAGACGAAGTAGATCAGGTCCCAGCGATCCGTCCCGTAGTCGAAGTCCTCGAAACGCGCCCTCACCGTCTTGATCGAGGTTCCCGCCTTCACCGCGTTCTGCTCGGCGATCTTCAGGCCGTCCTCGGCGACGTCGTAGCCGGTGACGTCCCAGCCCTGCGCGGCGAGGTAGACCGCGTTCCGCCCCTGCCCGATGCCGGCGTCGAGGGCGGCCCCGGGCTTCAGCCCCTTCGTCATCTCCACGAGGAAGGCGTTCGGCTGCAGGGTGAAGCGCGTCTGGCTCGGCGTCGCATACAGCTTGTTGAAGTAGATGGCGCCGATCTCGTCCCGGTGCTGCGGGGTGAGCCGGCCGAGCGCCGCGATCCGCTCGTCCGCCTGCGCGGGCGTCAGGCCGTCGGCCAGCAGCTTCGCCTTGTAGCGGTCGGGGCCGATCTGGGTGACGTCGGGCTGGGCGTTCAGCCAGGCAACGAACTCCTGCCAGATCTTCGTGTCATCGGGGGACTGGGCGGCGGGGACGGCGAGGAAGGAGACCAGGAGGACGGCCAGGAGGAAACGGGCACACTTCATTCGGAACCTCCAGGGCGTTTGACGCTGGGCGCCGGCGATTGTTCCGGGGAAGGGCGGAGGGGCTCACGGCCCAGGACGGAAAGACGGCTCGCGGCCCGGCCGCGGCCCCTTGACTACTATCGATCATAGTCGAATAATTATTCGAGTATGTCTGACAGTTCGTTCAGGCTCGCCTTCGACGAGTGCCGCGGCCTCCTCCAGCGCCGGCTGGCCGAGCCCGCCCCCGGGCGCGTGCAGCTGCTGACCGGGCCCCGGCAGGTCGGCAAGACGACCCTGCTGCTCGAGCTGGCGGATCGAGTGGGGCCGGGCGCTGTGTACGCGGCGGCCGACGCCCCGGAAGCCGCCCTGCCCGGCTTCTGGGAGCGAACCGTTGCGCGCGTGGAGCAGGCGGCCGCGGAGCACCGCGGTGCCGTGCTCCTCCTGGACGAGGCCCACCTCCTCGCCGACTGGGCAGGACGGTTGAAGGGCGCGTGGGATTCGTTCCGGCGTCGGCGCATCCCGGTCCACGTCGTTGCCACGGGGTCGTCCGCCCTCCGCTTGTCGAGCGGCTCGCGCGAAAGTCTCGCAGGCCGCTTCGAGCGTCTCACGCTGGCCCACTGGTCGGCCGCCTCCCTGGCCCGCGCCTTTGGTTTCGCCCCTCGGAAGGCAGCCGAGCAGCTCGTGGTGCGCGGGTCGTACCCCGGAGCCGTGCCGCTGCTCGGCGATCCCGCCCGGTGGACGGCGTACGTCAGGGACGCGATCGTCGAGCCGGCGATTGGCCGTGACCTGCTTGCGCTGACCGCGATCCGGCGCCCCGCCCTGCTCCGCCAGGTGTTTGCCGTGGCGACGGCATCTCCCGCGCGCATCGTCTCGTTGCAGAAGATCCAGGGACAGCTGCAGGATCCCGGTGCGCTGGAGACCCTGGCGCACTACCTGGCGCTGCTCGAGGAAGCCTTCCTCGTTGCCGGCCTGCAGAAGTACTCCGCGCGCGGCGCGCGGCGCCGGGCTGCGCCCCCGAAGCTGATCGCACTGAACAACGCGCTCCTGGCGGTGATGCCGTCCGCCGGCCCCGCCGATCCCCGCGCGGACGCGGCGGTGTTCGGGGCCTGGGTCGAGAACGCCTGCCTCGCGCACGCGTGGAACGCGGGGCAGGCGGTGGGCTACTGGCGGGAGGAACCGCTCGAGGTGGACGGAGTACTCGAGGGGAGCTGGGGAAACTGGGCGATTGAGGTGAAGACGGGCGAGCTGCGAACCGGCGAACTGGCTGGCCTGCTCGAGTTCACCCGCCGCCACCCGAAGTTCCGACCTCTCGTGGTGTGCGGGCCGGCCGACGTGGGGCGGGCGCGGAGCTGGGGAATCTCGGCCCTCGCGTGGCAGGATTTCCTGCTGCTGGAGGGGCCGCCGCGCGCGTAGCGTTCCCGAGAGGGGGCCGTACCGAAAACGTGACTCGCCAAGAGGACGGCCGGCGCCGCTTCCGCAGGCGACAGTGCCCCGACCCGCCTCGCCGGCCCGGCGGACGAAGAAGACGACGCCGACCGCCCGACGATGACGCACGTGGACGAGGTCACCGCCGTGGGAACGACGCTCGGCACGGTGTCGTACATGGCGCCGGAGCAGGCGCTCGGCGGGACGGTGGACGCGCGCAGCGACCTCTTCTCCTTCGGCGTCGTCCTCTACGAGATGGCGACCGGCGCCCTCCCCTTCCGCGGGCAGAGCGCCACCGAGACGATCGACGCCATCCTCAACCGCCAGCCCGTGCCCCCGGTCCGCCTCAACCCCGACGTCCCCGACGACCTCGAGCGGATCATCGCGAAGGCGCTCGAGAAGGACCCGTGGGTCCGCTACCAGTCGGCGGTCGGTGTCGCTGGGGACGACGGTCACCCGCTGACCGAATGCGAGGACGCGGAGGTGGCGCCGGGCCTCGACGCTGAACGGCGGCCCCCCCCTCGGGCGCGTCGATCCCCTCGAGGCGCACGGTCACGGTGCGGCCCCCGGCGGGGATGCGGCCCCCAACTGACACGTCGAGCGTGTCGCCGTCCGCCACGTGCGAGACGACGCCCGAGAAAGGGCGCTGCGGCGGACGGCCCGAGCCGGGCAGATCGCCGGCGAATGCGGTTCCGGCGGCGGGGGCAGCGACGGCGTGAGCAAGAACGGGGTGAGCGACGACGGCGGGGACAAGGACCGCGAGGGCGAATTTAACGAGGGCAAGAACGGCGAGCGCGAAGACGGTGCGTCTGATCACGGCGAGCTCCGAGGGTCGGGTGCCCGGTCTATCGGCGCCCTGGGCTTTCCATGACAGGCCGGCGGGGGTCGTACCAGACGCGTGAAGGACTTCACCTTTTGGGTACGACCCCCCGGGGTGTGAAGGCCGCCACGGTTTGGGTACGACCCCGGGGGTGAAGAATCTCACCCTTTCGGTACGACCCCCCTCACCCCGCGGCGTCGTACGCCGTCTTCATCCAGCCGATCAGCTCGGCGTCCACCTCCGAAGGGTCGCCGATCCGCACCTTGTAGTTGCACATCTGCCCGGCGGGCAGCTGCGCAAGCCGGTCGGAGGCGGGCAGCGCCTTCGCGTTGAGGCCGACCTCGACGCGCGTGTTGGTGGCAGGGCCAATCATCGCGAACTGCTTCTTGCGGCGATAGCTGACGTAGGTCTTCTTCGGCGCGGCCTCGCAGTCGCCGAACGCGCGCATCGCCTCGAGCAGCCGAGCGTGGTCTTGAGCATGGCCACCAGCTCGCCCTGCTTCGTCAGGCCGCTCCCGTTCACGATGGCCGCCAGCTCGTCGAGCGACTTCCCCGTCCGCTTCTGGATGTTCTTCAACTGGGTGGCGAGCGCCTTGTCGAGATCGGGCATGCGGACACTCCTCTCGGCCGGGCGGCAGCCGCCCGTGCAGCTTCGGTATGGTGGACCCAGGTCACTCCATCATACCGCCGAGGTGGGAATGGGCTCAGGGCTCAAGGCTGAAGATCGGCTCAAGGCTCAAGGCTCACGGCTCACGGCTCAAGGGCCTGCCCGCCGAAGCCGCGAACGAAGTGAGCGCTTGGCGTAGGCGGGAACGTAGCGAGCGCTTGGCGGAGGCGGGC
>JARKSS010000114.1 GCA_029974175.1 Vicinamibacterales bacterium | reverse complement strand
CGCGAGGCTGCGGTGAAGGCCGCCTCGCCGCTGCTGACCGACCCGGCGATGGTCGAGCCCGCCACGCAGCTCCTGCTGACCGTGAAGGGCCCCCTTGCCCGCACGGCGCTCGCCGCGGCCATCGACAAGGTCGACGGGCCGGCGCGGATCACGATCGTCAAGGCGATCGGCGAGCTGGGCGTGGTCGAGGCGAACCAGAAGGTGCTGGCTTTTGCCGCGCACCCCGATCCCGCGCTGCGCCGCCCGGCGCTGGCCACCCTGGCCCGCCTGGGGAGCCCGCGGTCGTACGACGCCCTCACCGCGGCCGCCACGAAGGCCGGGTTCAAGTACGAGCCGGGCAACGCCATCGGGGCGCTGCTGAACTACGCCGCCCGGCTGGCCCAGACCGGCAACGCCTCGACTGCCGAGAAGGTGTGCCGGCTGGTGATGCGGAACACCGACGCGCCCGGCCTGCTGGCGACGAGGGCGGCCGCGCTCGCGATCCTCGCCGACGCCCGCGGCCCGCGCGCGCTGGCCGAGCTGATCGCGGCGGTTGACCACGCCGACATCACCTACAGGCAGGCGGCCCTGGCTCGCGCCGCGAAGATCCGGAGCGCGGTCGCCGTCAATCAGTGGGTGGCCAAGGCCGAGAAGGTTGACCCGGTCCGCCGCGCCGAGATCGTGGCGATGCTCGGCCGGCAGGGCGACCGCCGTTCGCTGCCGTTCATTCGCGCGTCGCTGGCCTCGACCGAGCCGGCCGTGGCGCTGGCGGCCGCCGAGGCGCTGGCCCTGATGGAGGGGCCGGCCGCCAACGAGGCGCTGATCGGCCTGCTGAAGAGCCGCTCGGCCGCCGACGCCCAGCGCGTGGCCGACATCCTGCTCTGGACGACCGACGCGAAGGCGCTCGACCCGCTGGTGCCGCTGCTGCAGTCGGGCGAGCCGGCCCAGAAGGCCGCCGCGGTCCGGGTGCTCGGGGCCCGGGGCGGAACCCGTTTCGCGGCGCAGGTGCTGCCGCTTGCCTCGGACGCGAACCCCGAGGTGAGGGCCGCCGCCTACGGCGCGCTGGCCGGCGTGGTCGGCCCCGGCGATCTGCCGGCGCTGCTGAAGCTCCTCGACGCGGCCCCGGACCCGCAGCTGACGCGTGACGCCCAGCGGGCGGTCGTGGCGTCGGCCGAGCAGGTCACGCCCGAGGAGGCCCGCGCCCGGCCGCTCATCGCGGCGATGGACGGCGCGCAGCACCCCGAGCGCATCCTCGAAGTGCTGCCGCAGATCGGTGGCAAGGAGGCGCTCGACGCGGTGATGGCCCGCTTCGACAGCGGTTCGGGCGACATCAAGGGGGCGGCCTTCCGGGCGCTCGTCCAGTGGCGCGGGCCCGAGGCGGCCGGCCGGCTGTTCTCGATCGTCTCGGCTGGCGATCCCGCCTACCGCGACATGGCGTTCGGCGGCTTCGTGCGGCAGATCGGCATGTCGTCGCTGCCGGACGAGCAGAAGGTGCTGCAACTGCGGCGCGTGTTGCCGCTGGCGAAGTCGGCCAACGAGCGGCGGATGATCATCCGGTCGCTGCAGCGCACCAGAACCTTCCAGGCGTTCCTCGTGGCCTCGTCGCTGATGGACGATCCCGAGGTGGCCAACGACGCCGCCGCCGCCGTGATGACCATCGCGATGCCGGCCACCGGCGAGAAGGTCGGCCTCACCGGGAAGCTCGTGCGGAACGCTCTCGAGCGGGTCATCCAGGTGCTGACCGGCGGCGAGAGCGACTACGACAAGGAGAACATCAAGCGTTACCTCGCCTCGATGCCGCCCGACGAAGGGTTCGTGCCGCTCTTCAACGGCCAGGACCTGACGGGCTGGCAGGGGCTCGTGGAGAACCCGATCGCGCGCGCCAAGATGTCGCCGCAGGACCTGGCCGCGAAGCAGGCGGCGGCCGACGCCAAGGCGCGCGAGAACTGGGCCGTGCGCGACGGCATGATCGTCTTCAACGGCAGCGGCGACAACCTCTGCACGGTGAAGGAGTACGGCGACTTCGAGCTGCTCGTGGACTGGCGCATCACCAAGGACGGCGACAGCGGCATCTACCTGCGCGGTACACCGCAGGTGCAGATCTGGGACCCGGCCCGCGTGGACGTCGGGGCGCAGGTCGGCTCGGGCGGCCTCTACAACAACCAGAAGAACCCGAGCAAGCCGCTCGTCTTCGCCGACAACCCGGTGGGCGAGTGGAACACCTTCCGGATCATCATGATCGGCGAGAAGGTGACGGTCTTCCTGAACGGCGTCAAGGTGGTGGACAACGTGACGATGGAGAACTACTGGGATCGCTCGCAGCCGATCTTCGCGCGCGGCCCGATCGAGCTCCAGGCGCACGGCACCGACCTGCAGTTCCGCGACATCTACGTCCGCGAGATCGGCGCCGGGGCGTCGCAGGGCCTCACGCCCGAGGAGAAGGCCGAGGGGTTCGTCCCGCTGTTCGACGGCACCAACCTCGATCAGTGGATCGGGAACAAGACCGGCTACAAGGTCGAGAACGGCGTGCTGGTCTTCGACCCGAAGGCCCCCGACACGAAGAACATCTACACCGCCAAGGAGTACGGCGACTTCGTGTTCCGGTTCGAGTTCCAGCTGACCCCCGGCGCCAACAGCGGCGTCGGCATCCGCACGCCGCCCGAGGGTGACGCGGCGTACGTGGGGATGGAGATCCAGATCCTCGACAACGACGCCCCGGTGTATGCCAAGCTGCAGCCGTACCAGTATCACGGCTCGGTCTACGGCATCATTCCTGCGAAGCGTGGGGCGCTGAAGCCGGTCGGGGAGTGGAACACCGAGGAGATCTTCATCCAGGGGTCGAAGATCCGGGTGACGGTCAACGGCCAGGTCATCGTGGACGGCGACCTGGTCGAGGCCACCAAGAACGGGACGATGGATGGCAAGGACCACCCGGGGCTGAAGCGGAAGACCGGGCACATCGGCTTCCTCAGCCACGGGGCGGTGGTGAAGTTCCGGAACATCCGGATCAAGGACCTGACGAAGTAGGCTCTGGGCTCAAGGCTCAGGGGGCTTTGGGCTCTGGGCACTCAAGGCTCAGGGTTGAAGGCTCACGGCCCCGGGCTCTGGTCTCAGCGTTCGGGTACGGAAAAACGGCGAGCACGGGATGCGGCCCGTGCTCGCCGTTCGTTTGTACCCTGAATCCTGAATCCCGAATCCTAGTACAGCTGCTCCGCTCCGCGCCCCTGCGCGATGAGCGGGACGTAGGTTTCCAGCTCCTTCTGCGTGGCGGAGTCGGTGAGATCGATCACCCGCTTCCGCTCGGCCGAGAGGTAGGCGGCCATCACGAGCCGCGTCACCTCGAGGCCGTCTCCCCAGTTCAGGAAGCCGTCGCGGCCGGCCCGGAAGGCGTCGCGGGCCTCGGCGTTCTCGTCGGTGTACCCATAGAGGTCGGCCTCGTTGACCTGCACGGCGAGCAGCCCGCGCGAGGCGGTGGACTTCTCCAGCGCCAGTTCCGCGTCCTTGATCGCCTCGGCTGCCGTGTCGCCGATGAAGATCGAGAGCGGCGAGACCAGCGTGTTCACCTCGAACGCGTAGCCCGGTCCCGTCCCGTCCATGAACAGCCGCAGCCCCTGCTTCTCGAACATCCACGAGTTGGTGAACTGCGCCTTCACCTTCTGGCCGGTCTCGGGGTTGCGGTAGGTGACGATGCCGGTGGCGAAGTCCTCGGCCGGCGCCTTCGCGTAGTCGACGTTCCGGTCGCGGAGCAGCTTCTCGCGCCACTCCTTCCGGCCCCACTTGAGGAGTGCGACCTCGGCGTTCACCTCGACCGGCTCGAGGAAGGTCACGGGCTTGCCGATCGGCGTGAGCACGTGCCGGCCGACCGCGATGCTGTGGCAGCCCATGTCGTTCAGCACCCCGCCGCCCTGCCGCACCGGGTCCCAGAACCAGGCTTCGTGGGGGCCGCCGTGCTCCTCGGACGAGCGCGAGAGCGAGAGGGGACCCATGCGGCGCTGCACCGGCTCGAGCTGGGCCAGCTGCACCGCGATGGGCTTCATGAAGATCTGGTTTTCGAAGTAGGCGGTCCGCAGGTTCACCGACGCGGCCAGGTCCACCAGGCGCCGCGCCTCGGCCACCGTGCGGCCGAGCGGCTTCTCGCAGATGACGCCCTTCAGGTCGGCGCCGGCCTTCACCGCCTCCACGATCGCCTCGACGATCGAGACGCGCGCGAAGTTGGGCGCGAACACGGCAATCACGTCCACGTGCTTGGCCATCTCGGCGACGCTGTTGTAGACGACGGCGTCGCCCACCATCCAATCGCGGGCCAGCGAGGCCAGTTCGGGCGCGCCCGCGGCGGCCGTCACCCCCGTGACCTCGATCCCACGCACCTGCGTCAGGGCCAGGAGGTGGAACTTCGCCACGAACCCGGCCCCGACGAATCCGTATCGCAAAGGTGTAGTCATGATGCTGTCCCGGGCGGCCGCGAGGGCCGCCCCAGCCGACGTCAACTCTCCGAAACCTGGATTACGATAGACTCCCGACTCCCGACTCCCCACCCCTGACTCCCGACTCCTGACTCCTGACTCCTGAATCCTGATACCTGATCCACACCCCGTC
>JARKSS010000111.1 GCA_029974175.1 Vicinamibacterales bacterium | reverse complement strand
CCTGAAGGCCCGCGAGTACCAGAACTGGGTGCAGGGGCGCTACGAGCAGGAACGGGCGGCGGCCCTCCCGCGGGGGTCGTTCAGCGCCAGCACGACGCGCACCTTCGACGATTCGATGACCAAGCTCTTCAGGGACTTCATGCCGCCTGGAGACAGTGGCAACGATGTGAGCGGCATCGGCGACATCTTCGTCGGCCGCCAAGACGTCGGCGATGCCGGGCTCTCGGTGAACAAGGTGGTGTTCACCTGGGGCCAAGTGGAGGCGGCGATCCGCGCCGCGAAGCTCGGGTTCGTCGAGGCCGACCAGCAGCTGCGCCGCTTCCGCCACGCCGTCGAGAAGGACGTGACCACGGCGTTCTACGACGTGCTGGTGGCGCGCGAGCTGGCCGCCATCGCGCGGCAGGACCTCGAGCAACGCCAGCGGCACCTCGACGAGACGATCAAGCGGCAGTCGGCGGGCACCGCCACCGACTACGACGTGCTTGCCTCGCAGGTGGCGGTGGACAACGCGCGGCCCGCGGTCATCCGCGCCGAGAACGCGGTGAGGATGGCGCGCGAGCAGTTGCGGTTCCTGCTCGCGGAGCCGGGCGAGGTGGACGTCGTCGGCTCGCTGGCCACGACCATCGAGCCGCCCCCGGCGTACGAGCAGGTGCTCACCAGCGCCCTCGAAAACCGCCCCGAGCTGGCCGAGATGTCGGGGACCAAGGGGATCTACGGCGAGCTGGTCACCATCGCGAAGGCGGCCAACAAGCCGAGGGTGGACTTCTCGGCGAGCTGGGGCCAGCGGCGGCTCGGCCTGAAGACCATCTCCGCGCGAGGCACCACGTGGAACGCCGGGCTCGTGGCCACCATCCCGCTCTTCGACGGCTGGCGCACGAAGGGAGCGGTGGCGCAGGCGCAGAGCGACTTGCTGCGACTCAACTTCGACGAGCTGAAGCTGCGGGACAGCATCCGCCTCGAGGTGCGGAACGCGCTGAATGCCGTGCGCGAGGCGTCGGAGATCGTCGCGGCCCTCAGCGGGACGGTGGCCCAGGCCGAGAAGCTGCTCTTCCTGGCCGAGAAGGGGTTCGAGCTTGGCGTGAAGACGCGCCTCGAGGTCCAGGACGCCGAGCTGAACCTCTCGTCGGCGCGGGCGAACCTCGCGCGCGCCCAGCGCGACTACCGCGTGGCCCGCGTCAACCTCGAGTGGGTGGCCGGGACGCTGGGACAGTAGCTGTCGTGCAAGGGGCAGAACGTAGAACTGTAAGAGGGTAGAAGGGCAATGGGGAACCGGGAGCGCCCGGCAAGCGCTCGCCGGTTCCCCTTTACTTGCAAGGTGCGTTCTGCGCTTTTCACTCCAGGATCGGCCTACTGCCCGTCCGCGCCAATCGCCTCCATCAATCCCATCATCTCGAGCGCGGCAAGCGCCGCGTCGAACCCCTTGTTGCCGGCCTTGGTGCCAGCCCGCTCGATGGCCTGCTCGATCGTCTCCGCCGTGATGACGCCGAAGGTGATGGGGACGCCGGTCTCGAGCGCCACCTGCGCCACTCCCTTCGTCACCTCGGCGGCGATCAGCTGGAAGTGGGGGGTGTCGCCCTGGATCAGGCAGCCGAGGCAGATCACCGCGCCGTAACGTCCGGTTCGGGCGAGGCGCCGCGCGATGAACGGCAGCTCGAAGCTTCCGGGCACCCACGCGACGTCCACGTCGTCATCCGGCACGCCGTGGCGCGCCAGGCAGTCGCGGGCGCCGCCGAGCAGCTCCTTGGTGAAGAAATCGTTGAAGCGGCTCACCGCGATGGCCACCCGTTTCCCGGGCGCCTCGAACCGTCCCTCGAACACCTTGCCCATGCGTTGCCCTCCAGTTCAGCCCACGACGGGATCGACCACAAAGAACACGAAGAACACGAAGATTGTGAACCCGAATGGGGTGAGCGCCTTCGAGCCGGCCACGCCGTGGCCGGCGCCGTGAGGGGCGGCCCGGGGGGG
>JARKSS010000105.1 GCA_029974175.1 Vicinamibacterales bacterium | reverse complement strand
CCCCGCGAAGCCAGCAGCGCCTCGATCTCCTCGATCTTCTTCGGCACGTCCCTGGTCAGCACCTCGCAGCCATCCTTGGTGATCAGCACCGTGTCCTCGATGCGGATCCCGATGTTCTTGTCGGGAAGGTACATGCCGGGCTCGATCGCGAAGACCATCCCCTCGCGCAGCACCGGGCCGAGCGGCACGTCGTGCGTCGCGAGGCCGACGCCGTGGCCGAAGCCGCCGCGAAGCTCGGGCCCCTGCTCGAGGCCCTTCTGTTTCATCATCTCGGCCACGTGGCGCCGCACGTCCTCGACCGTCGCGCCCGGGCGGTACGCCTCGATGCAGGCCTCGAGCACGGCGAGCACCCGTTCGTACACCGCGCGCTGCTCGGGGGTGAACTTTCCCGACGCCGGCCAGGTGCGCGTGATGTCCATCGCGAGGTGGTCCATCTGGGCGCCGAAGTCCATCAGCACGAGGTCGCCCTCCTCGATCCGCCGGCCGTTGTCGGCGTAGTGGAGGATGCAGGTGTTCGGTCCCGAGCCCACGATCGGCGCGTACGCCGCGCCCAGCGCGCCGTGGCGCAGCACCTCGTGCATGGCCGCGGCCTCGGCCTCGTACTCGTAGGCGCCCGGCCGCGCCGCGAGCATCGCCCGCTTCACCGCCTGGGCGCTCAGGCGCCCGTTGCGCCTCAGGATCTCGATCTCGGCCGGCGTCTTGATCGCGCGCATGGCGTCGATGAGCGGCGCGACATCGACCAGCTCGGCCTGCGGGTAGCGCTCGCGCAGCTTCGCTACCCGGTACTGGTCGAGCGAGATCTGATCGTTGTAGGGCGTCCTGGCCTGCCTGCCGGCGTACAGCGCCGTCTCGCTGCGGGCCGCGTCGAGCGAGTCGCGCGGCGACAGCCGCAGGTGGAGTCTCGGCCCCGCGGCCCCAAGGGTGCGCGCCAGGAACTCGTCGAAGAACGACACCGGGTGAATGGCGGTGACGCCCAGCTTCGCGGCCCCCTTCGGGTCGCTCAGCAGGTTGCGGCCGTCCATCAGCTCCTCGCGCGCCGCCTTCTGCTGGAGGAACAAATAGCTGGCCTTCATTCGCGGCGCCATCAGGAGAATGGCCCCGGCGTCGTTCGAGCCGGTGAAGTAGTAGAAGTCGTTGTCCTGCACGAAGCGTGAGGCGGCCGGCGCAGCCACTTCGGCGAAGAGGACGATGAGGCCGTCCTGCGCCTTTTCCATCAGCGCCTGCCGCCTTGCTTGGTACTCGGCGACGGGAATCGAAGGCCGCTGCGCGTCGAGCGGCATCACGGCCGCCACCGAGGCGGCCACGCCAAGGACGAAAGTGGGGACGAGACCGGGCTTGCGCATCTCTCCTCCGAGCGGGGGACCTTCTCGCGACGCGGGGGCCCGGCGATTCTACTGCACCGGCACGGCTCATACCGCACCCGACTCCCGACCTCCGACTCTCGACTTTCGACTCTCGACTCCGACTCCTGACTCCCGAATCCCGAATCCCTGGCCCGCCTCTTGCCTTCGCACCGGGCATGCTGGAGAGGATTCGTGTGTACGCGCGGGCGGTAGCGCGCTTCCTCGAGGCGCGATCGCCGGAAGAGCGCCGGAAACGCGGCCACCATGCGTTCGCGTTGCTGCTGGTGGCCGGCGTGGCCATCGTCAAGTACGTCACCGGGCTGACGGACGAGCGTGCACCGTTCACGCTCTACGTGTTGGCGGTGGCGGCGGCGTCCGCGCGCGGCGGCCTCGAGTCGGGCCTGGTTGCCACGCTCGCCTCGATCCTCGCTGCCGGGATCGGCCCAGCTGCCGCACCCTCCCGGCTGCTGTTCGCGGTCGAGGGACTGATGACCGCGCTCGTCGTCTCGACGGTGCGGTCATCGGTCGGGATGAGGGAGGCGCAGCTGCGCGGGGCCGAGGAGACCATTGCGAACCTGAAGGCCCGCGAGCGCCACGCCCAGCAGCTCGATGCCGCGCGCCGCCGGGAGTGGGAGGAGTACCGCCAGGCGGTCGCTCGAGGACAAGCCGCCCTCCAGGGGGTGGCCGACGATGCCCGGAGGCAGCTTGGCGCCCTCGAGAGCCTCACCGATCCCTCGCTGAACCCGCTCGGGGGCGACGAGATGGTCACCGAGCTGCTCGATCGGCTTCGCAGGGCGGTCGGAGCGGACGGTGTGGCGCTGGTGCAGCCTGGCGGCCAGGGGGCGGCCGTCGTGACCGCCGGCGCGCTGGAGCCGGCCGCGGGGCCGATCGACACCGCCGGGCAGCCGCTCGCCCAGGGCCGCGTGGCCGTGGTGCACAACGACCCGGCGCGCGTTGCCCAGCTCAGCGCGCTGCAGTGGCCCGACACGGTCACCTCACTCCTGGTGGTGCCGGTGCTTCACGACGGGCAGGTGTGGTCAACGATCGAGGTGGTGAGCGAGCGCTCGCGCCAGGTCAGCGACTGGGACGTGGCGCTCGCGCGTGTTGCTGCCGACCGCCTCGCTGTCCTCGTCGTGCAGGGCCGGGCGCTGGCCTCGCGCGCCTCGTGAGGGTTGAGACCGGCGCCGGGAGGTTCTTTCCTCAGGTCGCCAGCCTCAGGCCCAGGACGCCGGCCACGATGAGCGCGATGCAGAGGAGCCGTGCCAGCGTGGCCGGTTCCTGGAACAGCCAGATCCCGAGCAGCGCGGTGCCGGCGGCGCCGATGCCGGTCCAAACCGCGTAAGCAGTGCCGATTGGCAGCGTGCGGGCGGCCGCCGCGAGCCGCGCCCTGCTCGCGGCCAGCGCCGCCAGCGTCCACGCCGTCGGCCACAATCGGGTGAAGCCGTTCGTGTACTTCAACCCCACCGCCCACCCGATTTCGAACAGAGCCGCCACGATCAGGAACAGCCAGGCCATCAGCAGAGTGTAGGGCAGTTGCACGGCTCACGGCTCAAGGCGGCTCAGAGATCAGGGCTCAAGGCTCACGGCTGCGGCGGGCAAGCCTTGAGCCTTGAGCCTGAGCCCTTGAGCCTGAGCCCTTGAGCCCGGAGCCTTGAGCCATACCCCTTGCCGGCTTACGCTTTGTGTGGCAAAGTAATCCCTCATGGAGCAACACGTCGCGGCGGAACACCTGCAGGTCATCCGGACGCTGATGGAGCGGTCCGCGCTCTACCGGCGGACGCTCGCCCCGATCATGTTGTTTGCGGGATCGGTGGGATGCGTGGCCTCGGTCGGGGGAATCCTGCTGGGAATCGACACCCTCCCGGCCTTCTCGATCTGGTGGCTGGTCGCGGCCCTGGTCGCCGTTGGTGGCGCGTTCGCCATCGCCAGGCGCCAGTCCGTCGAGGACGGCGAGCCGTTCTGGTCGCCGCCCGCGCTGCGCGTGACGCAGGCGCTCGCTCCCCCGCTCGCCTCCGGCGTGCTCCTCAGCATCGGCTTGATCGCCTTCGGCGGCGACGGCCTCCGGTGGGTGTTCGTCCTGGCAAACACCCTGTTCTACGGGTGCGCGGTTCACGCGGCCGGCTTCTTCATGCCGCGCGGGATGAAGCTGTTCGGCTGGCTGATCATCGGGGCCGCCTGCGTGGGCATGCTGGGGCGATCGGTCCTCGGCATGGCGGCCGCCGCGCGCGCGGACCACGCCCTGATGGGCGGCCTCTTCGGGATTGCGCACCTCGGCTACGGTGTGTATCTGTACGCGACGGAGAAGCGAAAGACCGCGGTGTGAACCCCGAAGCGCTCCTGCAGCTCGACCGCGTGATCCACGAGAAGGGGCGGCTGGCCATCATGTCGATGCTTGCCGCGTCGCCCGAGTTGTCGTTCACCGAGCTGCGCGAGACGCTGCAGATGACCGACGGCAATCTCACGACCCACATCCGCACGCTGCAGGAGGCGGGCTACGTCGCCGTGGCCAAGAGCTACCGCAACAAGCGCAGCCTGACGACCATCTCGATGACCGAGGCCGGGCGCGCGGCCTTCGCGGCCTACCTCGGACTGCTCGAGCGGATCGTGCGCGAAGCCAAGCCTCGATAGCACGTTCGATTGCACCAGGAGGAAGCATTGTGCTGCCCACTGACTTTGTGCTGCAAAGCCGTGTTGCCCACTCGATTCCTTCCCGGCCGGCCACCGTGCCCGACCGCGACCCGGGCCCCGTCCCGGCGCTGCCTGAACCCGTCCGGATCGTGCGGGCCAGTCACCTGGGCATGTGCTTCGGCGTCCGCGGCGCCATTGCCAAGGTGCTGCGCATCGCGCACCGCGAGAGGGTGACCGTGCTCGGCGAGCTGGTGCACAACCGCGCCGTCCTCGACCGCCTGGCAGCCAGCGGTGTCCTGTTCCAGCGAGAGGCCGAGGCGGTCGAGACGCCGGTTGTCGCGATCACCGCGCACGGCGCCTCGCGCCGCCGCCTTGCCGAGGTGCGCGGCCTGGGCCTGAAGGTGGTGGACGCAACGTGCCCGCTCGTGCGGACCGCGCACCACGCCGTGTCGCAGTTCGTCGAGGAGGGGTTCCACCCGGTCATCGTCGGCGTGCGCGAACACGTCGAGGTGCGCGGCCTCACCGAAGACCTGGACGCGTACGACGTCGTCGCGAGCGAAGCCGACATCGAACGCCTGGTCCCACGGCCGCGGTTCGGCGTCGCGGCGCAGACCACGCAACCGGTCGAGCGGGTGCAGCACCTGGCGGCAGTGCTGCAGGCCCGCTTTCCCGAGTCCGAGGTTCGCCTGGCCGACACCGTGTGCCTGCCGACGCGGCTGCGCCAGGAAGCGGCCGTGGCTCTCTCCACCGAGTGCGACGTGGTCATCGTGGTCGGCGGCGCGAACAGCAACAACACCCGCGAGCTGTGCGAGACCTGCCGCCGCTACTGCGAGCGCGTCTTCCAGGTGCAGGGCCCGGACGATCTCCGGCGCGAGTGGCTCGATGGGGTGCGGGTGGCGGGCCTGACCGCAGGAACCTCCACCCCG
Source organism: Vicinamibacterales bacterium (assembly GCA_029974175.1). Classification (GTDB taxonomy): domain Bacteria; phylum Acidobacteriota; class Vicinamibacteria; order Vicinamibacterales; family Fen-181; genus JARKSS01. The sequence goes on along the minus strand of JARKSS010000105.1, from coordinate 231 downwards.
GACGATGTCATCGATGCCGTGGAGGCGAGGCTGAGGGAGATGGCCGGCGGAGAAGAGCGCTCGTGCTGACCGGGAAGCGGGCCGGTAGCAGGTTGCCGAAATAGGGAAGCCTGCAATGTAAACGGAAAAATGGAGAATGAAGAAAGGGCGTGTCTTTACATTCTTCCTTTTGCATTTGGCATTCAGGCCGCGCCAGCGGCCCGCTACCTGGCTGGCAGGCGCGCGAGGTCG
>JARKSS010000079.1 GCA_029974175.1 Vicinamibacterales bacterium | reverse complement strand
CGTAGCGGGCCGACGCTCCGAGTGCCTCTTCGATCCGCAGCAGCTGGTTGTACTTCGCCACCCTGTCGGACCGGCTGGCCGACCCGGTCTTGATCTGGCCGGCGGCAGTGCCCACCGCGAGGTCGGCGATCGTGCTGTCCTCGGTCTCGCCCGAGCGGTGCGAGATGACCGAGGTGTAGCCGGCGGCGCGAGCCATCGCGATGGCGTCGAGCGTCTCGGTGACGGTCCCGATCTGGTTCAGCTTGATGAGGATGCTGTTGGCGATCTTGCGTTCGATCCCGCGCTTGAGGATCTCGGGGTTGGTGACGAAGACGTCGTCGCCCACGAGCTGAACGCGTCCGCCGAGCTCGCGCGTCAGCGCCTCCCAGCCCGACCAGTCGCCCTCGGCCAGGCCGTCCTCGATCGACACGATCGGGTACTGCCGGATCCACTCCGCGTACATCTGGATCATTTCGGCCGAGGTCTTGGCGCCGCCGCCCGACTTGTGGAAGACGTAGCGGCCGCGGCGCGCCTCGGGCGCCCCCTCGCGGCTGCCCTCGTCTTCCCACAGCTCGCTGGCGGCCACGTCGAGGGCGATGCACACGTCTTTACCCGGCTGGTAGCCGGCCTTGCCGATGGCCTCGATCACCAGTTCGATGGCCTGGTGGTTGGCCTGGAGGTTCGGCGCGAAGCCTCCCTCGTCGCCGACGCCGGTCGAGAGTCCCCGCTGCTTCAGGATTGCGCGCAGGGCGTGGAACGTCTCGGCGCCGGCGCGGAGCGCCACGCGGAACGAGGGCAGTCCGAGCGGGACGACCATGAACTCCTGGACGTCAACGTTGCTGTCGGCGTGGGCGCCGCCGTTGAGAATGTTCATCATCGGCACGGGGAGCAGCGCGGCGTCCGCCGGCTGGCCGGCCAGGCTGGCGATGTACTGGTAGAGCGGCACGCCCTGTCGCCGGGACTCGGCGTGCGCGGCGGCCATCGAGATGCCGAGCACGGCGTTGGCGCCCAGCCGGCTCTTGGTGGGGGTCCCGTCGAGCTCGATCATCCGGCGGTCGAGCGCCCGCTGGTCGAACTCCTCGCCCGTCACCGCCTTGGCGAGCTCGCCGTTGACGTGCGACACCGCCTTCAGCACGCCCTTGCCGAGGAACCGCTTCTTGTCGCCGTCGCGGAGCTCGAGCGCCTCGCGTTCGCCGGTGGAGGCCCCCGAGGGGACGGCCGCCCGGCCCTGCACCCCGCCCTCGAGCGTCACTTCGACTTCGACCGTCGGGTTGCCCCGCGAATCCAGGATTTCACGACCGTGCACGCGCGCTATCTTCACGACTCACTCCTCCTTGCTGCTCCTGGCCGCGGCTGTCCGCCTCGGACTCGAGCCGCAGCGCCTCCGGGTCGATGTCACCGATCAGCGGCTCGGCGTCACGGGTCACGACGACCACGCCGCGCTGGGTGACGGTGTGTCGGCGCCGGTCTTCTTCCTCGTTGAACCCGATGCAGGCGCCGCGGGGGATAAAGACGTCGCGGTCCACGATGACGCGCCGCAGGCGGGCGTGGCGCCCGACGCGCACGCCGGGCATCAGGATCGCCTGGTCGATGACGCAGAAGCTGTGGACGCGGACGTTGGGGCACAGCACGCTGCCCGACACCCGGCTGCCCGAGACGATGCAGCCCGGGGAGATGATCGAGTCGAGCGCCTGGCCGCAGCGCCCCCCGGGCTCGGCGAAGACGAACTTGGCGGGCGGCGACTGCGGCTGGTACGTGCGCAGCGGCCACTCGGGATCGTACATGTTGAACTCGGGGTTCACCTGCACGAGGTCCATGCTCGCGTCGAAGTAGGCGTCGAGCGTCCCGATGTCGCGCCAGTACTTCGCGGCCTTCTTGTTCTCGTCGTAGAACCGGTAGGAGCAGACCTTCGCGCGCGGGATGAGCGCCGGGATGATGTCGCGGCCGAAGTCGTGCGTCGTCTCCTGCGTGGCGTCGGCTTCGAGCGCCTCGCGCAGGGTGTCCAGCTCGAAGACGTAGATGCCCATCGACGCCAGCGCGAGGTCGGTCGTGCCGGGCGCCGGGATCGGGTCGTGCGGCTTCTCCCGGAAGCCGACGACGCGGTCGTGCTCGTCCACGCGGACGATGCCGAACCGCTTCGACTCGGCGAGCGGCACCTCGATGGTCGCCAGCGTCACGTCGGCCCCCTGCTCCCGGTGGAACCGGAGCATCTTGGAGTAGTCCATCTTGTAGACGTGGTCGCCGGCAAGGACTATGACCTGGCGGGGGTGCTCGCGGAGGATCGAGTAGAAGTTCTGGTAGACGGCGTCGGCCGTGCCGAGGTACCAGTGCTCGCCGACCCGTTTCTGCGGGGGAAGGATCTCGATGAACTCGCCGAGCTCCTCCGAGACGATGCTCCAGCCCATCCGTATGTGGCGGTTGAGCGAGAGCGACTTGTACTGGGTGGCGATGAAGATGCGCCTGAGGCCGGAGTTGATGCAGTTGCTGAGGACGAAGTCGATGATCCGGTAGGGCCCGCCGAAGTAGACGGCCGGCTTCGCCCGGTCCTGGGTCAGCGGGTAGAGGCGCTCCCCGGCCCCTCCCGCGAGCACGATCACGAGGGCATCGTCGACCATCGGACTCTCCCGGGCGGCCGCCCCGGACGCCAGCCTTTCCCGCTCGGACTGCCGATCATAGCACGCGGCGGCCGGACGGTCGGGCTTGGCCCCGGCGCGGTCTTTGACTTTGGCCGGGCAAGGTGTCTATGATCCCGTAGATTGGTGGTTCGTCTATACTTGGGAGTAAAGCGTCATGCTGATCCGTGCCCGCGCGGTAGCCGTTTCCGGTGCGCTGCTCGCCGCGTTAGCCCTTGCCGTCCCCGCCGGAAGCGCCGCGCAGGACAAGAAGAAACAGCCGAAGCTGGACAAGGACCAGCAGCGTGAGCTCCAGGCGATCGTGAAAGTCGTCGACGAGGCGCAGGCCGGCGGCCAGGCTGCCCCGTCCGATTTCCCGATCACGTTGCAGTACCACTTCCAGAAGGCCCGTGATCAGCGCACCTTCATCCCGCTGACGATGGCCTTCCCAAAGGAGCAGGTCACCAACACCTCGGTGGTGTACTACGTCCGCGTCGTCCCGCAGAGCGAGGCGGCCTCTCCAGCGGGCAACGGGGAGAAGGACGCCAAGCAGGAGAAAGGGCGGCCGGAGTACCCGTTCGAGGACATCCAGTTCTTCGACCTGAAGGCTCCCGACGGCGGACAGTACGTGGTGACCCGGGCTATCTCGGTGCCGCCGGGCAAGTTCGACCTCTACGTGCTGATGGGCGAGCGGACGCCCAAGGACAAGAAGGCCCAGCCGCCGAAGCGCTCCCTCGTCAAGCAGGCCGTGACCGTGCCCGACTTCTGGTCCAACGAGCTGATGACCAGCTCGATCATCCTGTCGAACAAGGCCGAGCAGCTGAGCGCGCCGCCCTCGGAGGCCGACATGGCGGCCAACCCGTTCATCTTCGGGCTGACGCGCCTCACCCCGTCGCTCGACAACAAGTTCTCGAAGAAGGACGAGCTGTCGATCATCTTCATGATCTACAACACGGTGGCGGCGCAGGGCGGGAAGCCCGACGTCAAGGTGGAGTACAACTTCCACCAGAAGCTGGCCGGTGGCGGCGAGAAGTTCTTCAACCGCACCGAGCCGCAGAACTTCAACGCCCAGACCTTGCCGCCGCAGTTCGACGCCGCGGCCGGCCATCAGCTGGTGGGCGGCCTCTCGATCCCGCTGGCGAGCTTCCCCGAGGGGGACTACCGCCTGGAGATCAAGATCAGCGACGTCGCCGGTAACAAGACGAAGACCGAGAACGTCAACCTGTCGATCGCCTCGTAGCCGGGGCTGCCGGGGCGGCGTGCTCTGTCTTCACAGACTGAAGGCCTCGTCATGAACCGTCTCATTACGCTCGTCGGGACGGCGGTCGTGGCCGGCGCTGTGTGGTCCTCGCCGGCCGAGGCGCAGCTCCAGAGCGCTGCCGCCGGCGGGGACGACCCTGCGCCCCGCGTGGCGAGGGCCGCGTCCGGCCTGATCGAAGGTGCGGTCGTGGACGAGCAGGGCCGGCCGCTGGCCGGCGTGATGGTGTCGGCTCTCGGTTCGACGACGGCCCTGGCGGTGACCGACCGGGCCGGCTCGTTCAAGCTCCAGTCGCTTCCGCCAGGTGGGTACCTCGTGCGGGCCCACCTGGCCGGCTTTGCCCCGTCTCGCCGCGAGCTGGTCCAGGTGGTCGCCGGCCGCCCGGCCCGGTTTTCCGTCACGCTGCGCCGCTCCGAGGAACCGGCGGAACCACCGGTGCTCGCTGCCGGCATCGGGCCGGTCGGCGAGGGGATCGAGGCCTCGGGCGACGGTGATGGTTCCGACGCCAGCGAGGCCACCTGGCGCCTGCGCCACATCCGTCGCAGCATCCTGAAGGAAACCACCGAGCGGGCCATGCTCGCCGACGCTCCCGAGAAGGAGAAGGCGAACGCCTTCTCGGTAGTGACCGGCGCACTCAATTCCTCGGCCCAGTTCCTCGCCGATCTCCCGATCACGGCGGAGGTGAACTTCCTGACCTCCGGGTCGTTCGGCGGCGGTGCCGAAGCCGACCCGGCGACGGGCCTCGCGTCCATGCGCCGCACGGCCTACGTGTCGATCGGCGGGAAGGCCTTCGACGGTGACTGGTCGGGACAGGTAATGACCCAGGGCACCCTGGGGTCGTGGTTCGTGGCGGGCACCTACCGGAAGCACGCTCCGTCGAACCACCTGTTCGATGTCGGGATCTCCTACAGCACCCAGCGCTTCACGTCGCCGGCCCGCTGGCCGCTGTCGGCCGACAGCGACGGTGCCCGGTCGTCGGCGGCAGTCTACGGCGTGGACCGCTGGACGCTGTCGCCCGGCGTCAACCTGACCTACGGCGGCCGCTACGCGCGGTACGACTACCTCGATCGCGGGCTCCTCAGCCCGCACGTGAACCTGGTCCTCGAGCCCGCGACTGGCCTGCGCCTCGTGGGGACCGCTTCGCGGCGGATGCTCGCCCCCGGCGCCGAGGAGTTCCTCGCGCCGCTCGACTCGGGGCTGTGGCTGCCGCCCGAGCACACCTTCGTCGGCGCGTCGGCGATCGAGCCGGAGTCGACCAACCACTTCGAGTTCGGCATCGAGCGCGACGTCTGGCGCGAGCTGGTGGTCGCCGTCCGGGCCTTCGTCCAGCAGACGCGCCACCAGCAGCTGGCGCTCTTCGACAGCCGGCTGCGTCCCCAGGCGAGCGGTCATTACGAGGTGGCCAACGCTGGCGACCTCAACGCCCGCGGGTGGAGCATTGGCGTGGCCGGCAGTCCGTGGAACGGCGTGCGCGGGTCGGTGCTCTACTCGATGACCAGCGCTACGTGGTTCCCGCCAGCGCCAGGAGAGCGGCTGTTGCTCGTCGGCTTCGTGCCGCGGCAGGGCCGCGAGCGGCTGCACGATCTGGCCACTTCCCTCGAGGCGGAGATCCCCGCTACCGCGACGACCGTCTTCGTCGCCTACCGCCTGAACTCGGGGTTCGCCCGGCAGGGCAGCGAGGGAGTGGAGGCGGGGCTCGACGGCCGGTTCGACGTCCAGGTGATGCAGCGCCTGCCGTTCCTCGACTTCACGTCCGCCCAGTGGCAGGCCCTGGTGGCCGTGAGGAACACCTTCCGTGATGCGACCGCCGACGCCTCTGTCTATGACGAGCTGCTGGTGGTCCGTCCCCCCAAGCGCTTCGTCGGCGGCCTCCTCGTTCGCTTCTGATGGGCGCCGACGCGGGCGGGCCCCCAAGCCCGCTCCCGGTTTTCTATCCGGGTTATGATCCAACTCCTTGGACGAGGTGTCCGTTCTGTTGGATGGGCGCGCGCGACGGGCGCCAACACAGCGTGGAACACACGGGAGTGGAAAGGGTTACGCCGTATCCAAGCGCTTGGAACCGTGGTATGGCGCTTGCTCAACTGCTCACTTAGCCTTCCGTGTGGGCCGAAGCGATGAGCGACCAGGCCGAAATCATGACTCGTCGATTGCCGGGGGTGCCCTGGCCCGTCAGGGCCGCTGCACCTGGCGCGATCACGATCCTGGTTGCGGCTGCGCTCCTCGCGCTGGCAACGGCGAACCTCGTCTTACGGGCCAATTGGAACCCGGTCGAGGACGGCGTCCTCTGGGCCTCGCGGCCTGAAGGCGTCGTCGCGTCCGAAGTCCTCCCGGGCACCCCGGCCGCGCGCGCGGGCGTGAAGCCAGGCGACCTGCTGCTCGCCATCGACGGCGCGCCGATCGACCGCCCGGCCGACGTCGAGGCTGCGCACGAGGGGCGACGCGCGGGCGACCGGGTCAAGTACACGCTGGCGCGGTTTGGCGAGACGTCGCTGCTCGAGTTCGAACTGCGGGCGGTGCCGCAGGGGAACCGCGGGCTCTACTACATGCTCGCCGGCGTCGGGATCTTCACGCTCCTCGTGGCGACGGTGGTGCGGGTGCGGCGGCCGGGTAACCCCGCCACGCTGCACTTCTTCCTGCTCTCCGCGGCCTTCTTCGGGGTGTTCGCCTTCTCGCACAGCGGGCGGTTCGATCGCCTCGACTGGGTGTTCTACTGGGCGGACGCGGTTTCGGTGCTGCTGCTGCCGCCCCTCTTCGCGCACTTCACGCTGTTCTTTCCCGAGCGGCCTCGTCCCTGGCTGCAGACCTCGTTGGGCACGGCCGTCGTCCCGCTGCTGTACCTCCCCGCGCTGTTGCTCGGGGGGCTGCGCCTCTGGGCGGTCGCGAGGGCCTCGCTCGATCCGCCTTTCTACGTGGGGATCCTGCAGACGCTCGACCGGTTCGAGCCGCTGTACCTCTCCCTGTGCCTCGTGGGCCTGCTCGTCGTGGCGCGGGCGTTCCGGCAGGTCCGATCGGTCACGGCACGGCGCCAGCTGCGATGGATTGCCTGGGGAACGGTGCTCGGGGCCCTTCCCTTCGCCTTGGGCTACGCGCTGCCGTTCGCGCTCGGCGTGCGGCCGACGCTGTCGATGGAGCTGTTCGCCATCCCGCTCGGCCTGATCCCCCTCGCCTTCGCGTCCGCGATCGTCCGCTACCGGCTGATGGACGTGGAGGTGATCGTCAAGCGTTCGATGGTCTGGGCGGCGGCCATCGCGGCGATCTCGGCCACCTACGCCATCCTCCTGCAGGTGGTCACCTGGGCGTTTCTGCCCGACTCCCGCGCCCCGAACACGGTCATTGCCGTGCTGGCGACGCTGGTGGTGGTGCTGCTGTCGCGGCCCTTGAAGAACGCGATCCAGACGATGCTGGACAAGGCGTTCTACCGCGACCGGTACGACTACCGCCGCGCGCTCGTCGGCTTCGCCCGCGACCTCAGCTCGGACCTCGATCTGTCCCGCCTGAGCGGCCGGATTGTCGGGCGCGTGACCGAGACGCTGCTGGTGGACCGGATGGCCGTGCTGCTGTGGGACGAGCGGGCGGGCGAGTTCACCTCGGTGCGTACGGCGGGCCTTGGGGGTGAGATCATCCGGCTTCCGCGGCAGAGCGGCCTCGGGGGGCGGCTGGCCGGCGGGCACACCGTGGATCTCGACGACGCGCGTTCGACCCGGGGGATCCCGGCCGACGAGATCGATGGGTGGCGCGAGCGGGAGCTGTACTACTTCATCCCGTGCGTGTCCAAGGACGCGGCCATCGCGGTGCTGGCGCTCGGGCGCAAGGCCCACGCCGAGCCGCTGAACAGCGAGGACATGGCGCTGCTGGCCGTGGTCGCGGGGCAGGCGGCGACCGCGCTCGAGAACGGCCGGCTGTACCGCCAGCTCCACCTGAAGGCGGACGAGCTCGGGCGGATGCGGGCCTTCAACGAGAGCATCCTCGAGTCGCTGCAGGTCGGCCTCACGGTGGTGGACGAGTACGACCAGGTGGTGCGCTGGAACCGGGCGCTCGAGACGCTGACCGGCGTGAGCCGCGAGCAGGCGGTCGGCCGCCCGCTCCGCGAGCTGTTCCACCAGGCTTTTTACGAGCCGCTGCGGCGGGCGCGCGACGAATCGCCGCAGGGTGCGAGCCTCTACCGCGCGCCGCTCCCGGTCGGCACCGACGGGGGCAGCTCGCGGAGGCTGGTGAACGTGACCACCGTCCCGCTCCAACCGGGCGAGGGGAACCCCGCCAACGGCACCGTGATCCTCGTCGAGGACGTGACGGCGCGGGTGCAGCTCGAGGAGCAGGTCCAGATCTCCGAGAAGATGGCGTCGATCGGGCTGCTGGCCGCCGGCGTGGCCCACGAGGTGAACACCCCGCTCACCGGCATCTCGAGCTTCACGCAGATGCTGCTCGAGGGAGCCGACCCGGCCGACCCGAAGACCCGCCTGCTCGAGAAGATCGAGCGGCAGACCTTCCGCGCGGCCAAGATCGTCAACGGCCTGCTGAACCTGTCGCGGCCCGGGGCCGCGTCGGCCGAGCGCGCGCCGGTTGACCTGAACGTGGTGATCAACGACGTGCTGTCGCTGCTCGAGCACCAGTTCCGAGTGAGCCACATCCAGGTGCGCCGCGAGCTGGCCTCGCCGGGGCCGGTGGTGCTCGGCATCGAACACAAGCTGCAGCAGGTGTTCCTGAACCTGTTCCTGAACGCCCGCGACGCGATGCCCAAGGGGGGCTGGCTGTCGATCGCGACACGACTCGCCGACGGCCAGGCGATCGTGGAGGTGGCCGACACGGGTGCCGGCATCCCCCGCGATCACCTCGCCCGCATCTACGACCCGTTCTTCACGACCAAGACGATCGGCCAGGGGACGGGCCTGGGCCTCTCGGTGACCTACGGCATCGTGCGCGAGCACGACGGGGCGATCAGCTGCGAGAGCCAGGTCGGGGTGGGCACCCGGTTCACCCTGACGCTGCCCGCCGCGGCCCCGGCGGCCTCGCGCCCGCACCGGGCCGGGTAGTCTCCCGGCTGGGGATCCGCGACCATGCCTTCCCGCACCGGCACCGTTCTCGTAGTCGACGACGAGGAGATCATGCGCGAGATCCTCGAAACCCTCCTGACGCGGGAGGGTTACGAGGTGCGCGTGGCTTCCGGGGGCGCCGAGGCGCTCGAGATTGTCCGCACGGTCCCCATCGACGCGGCGATTGTCGACGTGATGATGCCGGGCATGGACGGCCTCGCCACGCTCGACGAGATCAAGAAGATCGACGAGGAGATCGGGGTGATCATGATCACCGCGTTCGCCTCGGTCGAGACCGCCATCGCCGCGATGAAGCGCGGCGCCTTCGACTACATCACCAAGCCGTTCAAGCACGACGAGGTGCTCGTCGTGCTGCGGAACGCCGTCGAGCGCCGCCAGCTGGTCGCCGAGAACGTGGCGCTGCGCCAGAACCTGCAGGAGCGCTACAGCCGGTTCCAGAACATCATCGGCCGCAGCCAGCGGATGCGGCAGGTGTTCGACCTGATCATCCAGGCCGCGCCCAGCCGTTCGACCATCCTGATCGGCGGCGAGAGCGGCACCGGCAAGGAGCTGGTGGCGCGGGCGATCCACGCGAACTCGCC
>JARKSS010000078.1 GCA_029974175.1 Vicinamibacterales bacterium | reverse complement strand
GCGCATCGTCGCCCTCACGCTGGAGGTGTCGGGAGCGGCGCTGCTCATCGCGACGCTCGCCGGCGTGCCGGTCGGCGCGCTGGTGGGCTTGCTGCACTTCCCCGGCCGTCGTCTCGTGACGCTGGCGCTCTACACGGGCATGGGGCTGCCGCCCGTCGTCGTCGGCCTCTTCGTGTACATGCTGCTGTCGCGCAGCGGGCCGGTCGGGGGCCTGGGGTGGCTGTTCACGCCCGCGGCCATGATCGCCGCGCAGGCGATCATCGCGTTCCCCCTCGTCGCAAGCCTGACCATGAGTGCGGTGGCCGGGGTCGAGCGCACCGTGCACCAGCAGGTCGTCGCGCTCGGCGCCTCGCCGTGGCAGACCGGCTGGACGGTGCTGCGCGAGGCGCGCATCGGCGTGACGGCCGCCATCGTGGCGGCCTTCGGGGCCATCATCTCGGAGGTCGGCGCGGTGATGATGGTGGGCGGCAACATCGAGGGCCAGACGCGGGTCCTGACGACGGCCATCGTGCTGCACACGAGGCAGGGGGAGTTTGCGATGGCTTCCGCGCTGGGCCTGACGTTGATCTCGCTCGCGTTCGTGGCCAACGCGCTCCTGCTGCGGCTGCAAGGCGGCGTGAGGGACCGTTGATGGCGGGCGACGTGGTGTACCGGCTCGAGTGGGTGCGCCAGGAGTCCGGCGGGCGCGTGGTGCTCGACATCGACCGCCTCGACATCACCCGCGGCGAGACGCTGGCGATCATCGGCCCCAGCGGGTCCGGCAACTCGACGCTGCTTCGGCTGATCCAGTTCCTCGAAGCGCCGTCGGAGGGCCGGTTGTACTTCGAGGGGCGCGAGGTGAACGGCCGCGTCGCCCTCGCAACGCGCAGGCGGGTCAGCACCGTGTTCCAGCGGCCCATCGCGCTGACACGCTCGGTGGAGGCGAACGTGGCCTACGGAATCGAGCTTCGGGGCCGGCGCCCCGATCCCGGCGAGATCCGGGGGTTGCTCGAGGCCCTCGACCTGGCGCACCTCGCCCGGAGGCCCGCGGCCGCGCTTTCGGGCGGAGAGATCCAGCGCCTCGCGGTGGCGCGCGCGCTGGCGCCGCGGCCCGACGTGCTGCTGCTGGACGAACCGACCGCGAACCTCGACCCTCGCAACGTGCGGCTCGTCGAGAGCCTCGTGCAGGAGCGGCGCGCGCTGGGGATGACGATCGTGCTCGCGACGCACCAAATCTTCCAGGCGCGCCGCCTCGCCGACCGGATCGCGCTGCTGCTCGACGGGCGCATCGCCGAGGTTGGTCCGGCGCAGGACCTGCTCGATCACCCGGCCGACGCGCGGACGCGCGCGTTCCTGTCGGGGGAGATGATCTACTGATGCCTGAAGTCCTGAGAACCCGGCGCCTGCGCGTTGTCGTATCCGCCGCCGTCGCCCTCGTCTTCCTGCCGCTCCCGCTCCTTGCCCAGGCCCGGGGTCTCGGGGCCATCGATGTCGCGGAGATGCAGCGCTGGCTGCGGTTCCTCGGCTCGAAGGAGTTCCGGGGCCGGGCCGCCCCATCCATCGAGCTCGATCTCGCGTCGCGATACCTGGCGGTCGAGGCGGCACACGTGGGCCTCGAGCCGCTGTTGCCCGGGGGGTCGTTCCTGCAGGACGTTCCCGTGGAGGTGACGACGATCTCCGCGGAGCGCTCGCGGATCCGGCTGTCGTCGCCGGGCGGCGAGCTGCGGCTGGCGTTCCCGCGTGCCTTCACCAGCAGCGTCCAGCTGCCGGGCGACTGGTCGGCGTCGGGCCCGATTGTCTTCGCCGGCACCGCGCTCGCCGGTCCGCTGCCGAAGTGGGACGACGCGGTGGCGAGCCTGCGGGGCAAGTGGGTGGTCGTGTTCGAGGACGCCGGGCGGACGGAAACACCGGACGAGCGCCGTGCCGCCGCGGCGGCGCGCGACCAGCTGCTGCGCGACCAGGGAGCGCTGGGGCTGATCGTGATCATCTCGCCCGAGCGCGAGGCGTGGCTGGCGGCGCAGGGCCTCGACTTCGACGTGACGCGGCGCCTCCGGTTCCTCGACGTGGACACCGTCAGCCCGGCCCCGCCGCCACCACCCGGGGCCGCGCCGCCCCCCGTCGAGCCCCTCCCCATCCACGCCGTCGAGGTCCGCCACCAGGCGGCCGCCCAAATCCTCGGTGTCTCGCCGGAAGAGGTATCGAGGATGGCCCAGGTCGCGTCCGAGAACCGGGTCGTGCCGCCGCGCGCCCTGCCGGGTCGGTCTGCCGACGTCGAGGTTTTCTTCGAGGCCCGGCGGACCGCCACCTCGAACGTCGTGGCGTGGCTGCCCGGCAGCGACCCGAAGCTGCGCGACGAGTACGTCCTGATCGGGTCGCATCACGATCACAACCCGCCTCGTGAGGGGCGCGTGCTTCCCGGCGCCGACGACAACGCGTCGGGGGCGGTGGGCATGCTGTCGCTGGCGCGGGCGCTGGTGGCCGAGCGTCCGAAGCGATCGGTCATCTTCGTCTGGCACACGGCAGAGGAGCGCGGGCTGGTGGGGGCCTACTACTTCGTCCAGCACTCACCGGTGCCGGTCGAGAAGATCAGCGCGGTGCTGAACCTCGACATGATCAGCCGCAACGACCCGAACGCCATCTACCTGATCGGGTCGAACAGGATCAGCTCGGAGCTGGACGCGAGCCTGCGGCAGATGAACGACCGGCACGTGGGGATGACCCTCGACTACAAGTACGAGGACCCGGGCGAGCCGAACCGCTTCTTCTTCCGGAGCGACCACTATCCCTACATCCGCTACGGCATCCCGGCGGTGTGGCTGTTCTGCGGGACGACCGAGGACTACCACCGCGAGGGGGACGTGGAGGAGAAGGCCGACTACGCGAAGATGGAGAAGGTGGTGCGCCTGGCCTACCTGGTGGCGATGGACGTGGGGAACAAGCCGGCCCTCCTCCAGCTCGACCGGCACCCGCAGATCAAGGTGCGCGGCGCGCACAACATGAAGGTGATCTGGCGCCGGCGGTAGGCCGGAAACGGCTTCACCGGGCAGGGCTCAGCGCGGCCTCCTGCGTGTCACCGGCCTCAGCCGGCTTCGCAAGCCACGGGTGCTGGCGGAGCTTCCAAAGCTTGAAGGCGGCGGGGTAGACGAGCAGCTCGAGCAGGAACGAGGTTGCCAGCCCGCCGATCATCGGGGCCGCGATCCGCTTCATGACGTCGGCGCCGGCCGAGGTGGAGAACATGATGGGCAGCAGGCCCATGAAGGCGGCGGCGACGGTCATCATCTTCGGGCGCGCCCGCCTGACGGCGCCGTGCAGGATGGCCTCGTCGAGGTCGGCAAGGCCCCGCAGCCGCCCCGACTTCGCGTACTCGTCGTACGAAAGGTCGAGGAAGAGCAGCATGAAGACGCCCGTTTCCGCGTCGAGCCCCATCAGCGCGATCATCCCCACCCACGCGGCAATCGACACGTTGTAGTCGAGGAGGTAGAAGAGCCAGATCGCCCCGATGGCCGAGAAGGGGACGGCCAGCATCACCAGCCCGGCCTTGAAGGCCGACCGCGTGTTCAGGTAGAGCAGCAGGAAGATCAGCGACAGGGTGATCGGGACGACGATCTTCAGCCGCTCGTGCACCCGCTGCATGTTCTCGTACTGGCCGCTCCACTGGAGCACCGTGCCCGCCGGCAGCGCGAGCTGCTCGCCCACCAGCTTCTTGGCCTCCTCGACGTAGCTGCCCACGTCGCGGCCGGCGATGTCCACGAACACGTAGCCTGCGAGGAAC
>JARKSS010000073.1 GCA_029974175.1 Vicinamibacterales bacterium | reverse complement strand
CGGCGAGAAGGCCCGCCGCGAATTCGCTGCCCTCACCGGGCAGTACTTCGCGTCTCGAAGCGCCTGGGCGGCGCGGGGCGACGGCCCGCCCGCGGGCGTCAGCGAGGCAGGCAGGGGTCGCCCCAAGGACCGAGCCGCACTTGCCGGCCTCATCCTCGCCATCGACGCCCGGCACCCCGGCCTCGCCAGCGACGCCGGCGCCGTTGAATGGGCCGGCAAGCTGGGACTCCCGTTCCTGCTGGTGGCCACCAAGGTGGACAAGCTGAAGCAGGCCGAGCGCGCCCGCCTGGCGCGGGCCTGCGAGACCGCCTTCGGCCTGTCTCCCCTGGCCACCTCGAGCGAGACCGGGGAAGGACTGGACGAGCTGTGGCGGGTGATCAGAGACTGGACAGTAACGTAGGCTCAGGGCTCATGGCTCAAGGCTCATGGCCGTGAGACCGCAAGGCCTTGAGCCGTGAGCCTTGAGTCGTGAGCCCCCTGGAGCGAGCCATGATCTATCGAGCGTTTCCTCGTACGGGCTGGCAGTGGGCCGAGATCGGGTACGGCACCTGGGGCATGGCGGGCTGGAGCGGGTCGTCGGACGCCGAGTCGCTGAAGGCGATCGAGCGGGCCCTCGAGCTGGGGTGCAACATCTTCGACACCGCGTGGGCCTACGGCTCGGGCCACAGCGAGCGGCTGCTGCGCCAGGCGCTTGCCGGCCATCGCGGCGATCCGATCTACATCGCCACCAAGGTGCCGCCCAAGAACGGCGAGTGGCCCGCCAGGCCGCACTACCGCCTCGCCGACGTCTTCCCGCCCGACCACATCAAGGAATACACGCACAGGAGCCTCGAAAACCTGGGGCGCGACCGCATCGACCTGCAGCAGCTCCACGTCTGGACCGACGAGTGGGCCGACGACGAGAGCTGGCAGCGTGCGGTGGACGACCTCAAGCGCGAGGGGGTCATCACGGCGTTCGGGATCAGCGTGAACCGCTGGGAGCCCACCAACGTGCTGAAGGCGCTTCGCACCGGCCTGGTGGACGCCGTGCAGGTGGTGCACAACATCTTCGACCAGGCGCCCGAGGACGAGCTGTTCGGCGTGTGCCAGGAGCTGAAGGTGGCCGTCATCTCGCGCGTCCCCTTCGACGAGGGCAGCCTGACGGGCACGCTGAAGGCGGACGCGGTGTACCCGAAGGGCGACTGGCGGGCGCTCTACTTCACCGGCGAGAACCTGAAGGAGACACTCAGGCGCGTGGACCGGCTGCGCGCGGATGTACCTGAAGGGATGACGCTGCCCGAACTGGCCCTTCGCTACATCCTCGAGCACCCGGCCGTCACCACCACCATCCCCGGGATGCGACGCGTCGCCAACGTGGAGAAGAACATGGCGGTCAGCGACGGGAAGCGGCTGCCGCCCGGGGTCATGGAAGCCCTTCGGCGGCACCGGTGGGACAGGAACATGGTGATTCCGTAACCTCCGTGCTAGAGGTGCCTGGGGCTTGCCCGCCGACGCCGTGAGCGCAGCGAGCGTTGGCGAAGGCGGGGGCTTGGGCATGCTATACTTGGAGGTTCTGAGTCTAAGGAGCTGGCCGTGAAGGAAGGCATTCACCCGAAGTACCAGGAAGTCGAAGTGCGCTGCGCGTGCGGGGCGACGTGGAAGACACGGTCCACCAAGGACGAGCTGCGCCTGGAGATCTGCTCCAACTGCCACCCGTTCTTCACCGGCCGGCAGAAGCTGATCGACACCGAGGGCCGCGTGGAGCGGTTCACCAAGAAGTTCGGCGCGCAGACCTCCGAAGCCCGCAAGGCGGCCGACAAGGCCAAGAAGGCTGCCAAGGCCGAAGCGCGGCAGTCGGCATAGACGAACCAAAGGGGCGGCCCCTTCCGGCCGCCCCCACGGCGTCCCGGCCCAGGTCGCCGCGATCCGCGCCCTCCGACCTTTGCATCCCGATTCCCGATTCCTGAATCCTGAATCCCGATTCCCGAATCCCGAATCCCGATTCCCGCTAGACGTCTGCCCGCTCGAGGCGACGCGCTGCAAGCCACGCGGGGACGGCCACCCACAGGATCACCGACGCTGTGATCGCCGCGGCCGCGCCGGCAGTTCCGCGAGTGAGGCGCAGGAACGCCAGCGAGGCGGCGCCGAAGGCGGTGACCCCCTCGATTCCCAGCAGCGCGCCCGTTCGCACCGCGTCCACGGGGTTCACCAGCACCGAGGCGACGAGCAGCCTCGACGCCGAGCCCGACCGCAGGAACGAGGCGGCCGCCAGCGCGGCGACGTCGAACAGGACGACGGCGCCGAACCAGGCGGCAAGTGCGATGGCCAGCGCACGCGCGCGGCCGTGGCCCTGGGCCCCAGCCGAGATCCAGGCGGCCACGGCCAGGAACACCGCGGTGAGCGCGAGCGAGCCCGCTGCCAGCATGAGGAAGCGCGCCGCGCCCTCGTCGCCCGCCTCCCATGAGATCGCCAGGCCCGCCGCCCCGAACCCGATGCCCTGCGCCGCGGCAAGCGCGAGGAACAGGCCGAGCAGCTTGCCGAACAGGATGGTGCGGCGCGAGACCGGCTGCGAGAACATCAACTCCGCCGCCCCTCGTTCCGGGGCCAGCGCCATCACCCCCACGAGCAGCGAGGTGAGCGGCACCAGCAGCGTCACGAGCTGTACCAGCGACACCGCGGTGCGGGCAAAGTCCTGCACGCCGTGGCCGCCGGACAGGATGTAGCCCGACGAGGCCACCGCGAACGACAGTCCTCCGAAGACCAGGGCGAAGATCTGCGTCCACCGCGATTGCGAGGCGAGCACGAATTCCTGGCGCGCGACGACGGCAAACGGCGCGAGCCGCCTCATCTCTCGCTCCCCGCCTTGGTCGCGAGCCGCCCCAGCAGCTCGGCCGCCGGCACCACCTCGGCCCCAGCCGCCTCGGGATCGCCGTCGCGCGAGGCAGCGTCGCGGTGCGCCAGCAGCCCCGAGGCCATTGGCGTGGCCACCGAGGACGTTCGCGAAAAGAGGGCATCGGCCGCGGCCACCCACTCACCGGTGCGATGGTCGGCGACAAAGGCTGTCGCGCCGTTCGGCAGATCGCGGTGCCCCTCGATGTAGGCACGCAGGCACCCGAGGTCGTCGAAGAACAGCGGCTCCTCGCCGGGCGCCACGATCTGGGCCGCGAAGCGCCGGTCTGAAACAGCCATCCGGCACTGCGCACATGTGTCGTTCGCCGTGTCGAGCGTGGCGGGCACCGGCGGCCCGGCCGTACACGCGGCGAGCAGCACGGCGGCGGCCGCGAGCACACCCGCCCAGCCGATCTCACGCCCGGCCGCCATCGGCGTCACCTCCCTCCCCGGCCACCAGCTCCAGGAACAGCCTGTCCAACCGCCCCTCTTCAGTCGTGAGCCCGGTCACGATCCCTCCTGCCGCTTGAATCTTCTCGAGCGCCCGCGGCCGAACGGCCGCCGTGCCCGGAACCACGAGGTCGGCGCCCTCGACGGTCGCGTGGGGACAGACCTCGCGGACCGCCGCGAGCATTGTCGCCGTGAGCCGCTCCAGCCGGACGCGCATCGATCCCCGGTCGGCAAGCCGGGTGGCCAGCTCGCGCTCGGTGAAGGTCCCGGCAAGTCGCCCGTCCACCAGGACAGCAATGCGGTCGGCAAGCCGCTCGGCATCACCGAGCTGGTGCGAGGTGAACAGGGTCGTCCTGCCCGCGCCTCGCCGGCGCTCCACCAGGTCGTAGAAGGCAACGAGGCCGGCGGGATCGAGGGCGGCCGTCGGCTCGTCCAGGAGGAGAATTGGCGAATCCGGCAGGACCGCCACCGCGAGGCCCAGGCGCTGAACCATGCCGCCCGAGTAGGTCCGGACCGGGCGGTCGCCGGCGCCGTTCAGCGACGCGAACCGCAGCACCTCGTCGGTCCGCTCCCCGCTCGCCCCCCGGATGGCGCGGTAGAACTCCACTACCTCGCGGCCGCTCAGCGCTTCGGGGAACAACACCTTCTGCGGCAGGAAGGAACAGGCCTGCCGCGCGGACGGCTTGCTGGCGGGAAGGCCCGGCTCGCCGACGAGCACCTCGCCCGCGCTTGGGTGAATCAACCCGGCGGCCGTCTTGAGCGAGGTCGTCTTGCCGGATCCGTTGGGACCGAGCAGCGCGACGGTCTCGCCGGCGCGAACGTCGATCGTCAGCGCGTCGACCGCGACCTGGCGGCCGAATCGTTTCGTGAACGCCCGGTAGGCGATCATCGCGCCGCTCCCCTGCCGCGAGGCTTCCGGCCCGTCCGCAGACCGATGACGCCGGCAAGCAAGGCCAGGCCTGACGCGGCCAACCCTGCCGGGTCGCGCCCCGTCGCCTCCTTGGCCCGGGGCACCCGCGAGAGCACGGGCGGCCGTGCCAGCGGCGCGGCATCGACGACAGGGACCGGCTCGAGGACGGGGAAGGTGCGCTCGGCGGCGCCAAGCGCCGCGCCGGCGAACCCTGCCGAGAACAGGTCGGCCGCCGTCAGGTTGCCGCGGAAGTGGTCGAAGACGCTCGTGAGCCGGTACGGCCGGTCGCTGCGGCCGTCGCCGTCGAGGTCGGGCTCGTCGTTCCCCGACCAGTAGTTGCCGTCGAACCGGGTGTCGGTGCGCTTGCCCACCAGCCACAGCGGCGTCATGTTGGCGACGAACGCGTTGCCCTCGAACCGGTTCCCGGCGGCCGAGTCGTACAGCACCACGGCAATGTCGGACGAGGCGACGACGTTGCCGCGGAACAGGTTGCGCCGCGAGTCCTCGAGGAAGATCCCCCTCGCGTTGTCGGCGATCAGGTTGTCCTCGGCCGTCACGTCGTCGCACGTCTTGAAGAGGAGACCGACCGAGGCAAACCCCCGGTTGCGGATGAAGCGGTTGCGCCGGAACGCGATGCGCCTCGAGTACATGATCGCGGTGCCGGCGGCGCCGTTCTCGAACAGGTTGTCCTCGAAGACGTTGTCGTCGGAGAACATGTAATGCAGCCCGTAGCGCAGGTCTCGGGCCTCGTTGCCGCCGATGTACCCCTTCGACGACGACTGGATGTAGAAGCCGTCGCGCACGTCGAGGATCCGGTTGCCGGTGAGCCGGAACCCCTCCGTGTTCCACACGTGGATGCCCGAGCCCTTCTCCCCGGCGTCCTTCCCCCGGATCCCGACGATGTGGCACTGCTCGACGACTGCGCCGTGCGCCTCGCGGAGGTAGACACCGAAGAGCGTGCGCTCGATGCGGCACCGCTCGACGCGCGCGCGGCGTCCCGACACGTGCACGCCGGCCGAATCGCGGGCGAGGTCGCCGCCCCCCCGGCCGTCGATGTCGAACCCGGCGACGCTCACGTCGTCGGCACGTATGCGGACCACGCTGCCGCCGCCCGAGCCGACGAGCCTGGGACGGCCAATCCCCACCAGCCGGATCGGGCGGTCGAGCACGAGATCGCCCTCGTAAGTGCCGGGAGGCACCTCGACGGTATCGCCCGGCCGGGCCGCGTCCACCCGCGCCTGCAGGGATGACGCCTGTGCCGGCGCGGGCCTTTCCTCGAGCGTGCCGGGGGCGACCGCGTGGCCCAGCGGGTCCTGGGCAGCCGCGCCGCCAGCCCCCAGCCACGCGGCGAGAGCCAGGGCGGAGGCCGCGAGCCAACGACGCCCGCTCATGTCTCCTTCTGCCCTCGGACTCCTGCCTGGCGCCAGGCAGCAGCCAGTGCCGCGACGACCAGGAGGGCGGCGGCAACCATCAGGTAGGTGCCTGCCGCGGGGTACGAGTACACCTCGAAGTTCGCCAGCTGCTTCGAGCCGAACATCGGCGGCATGAACGGCTCGACCTTCACCGAGGCGGTGGGGGCGAGGTTGTGGCCGTAGCTCCACATGCGGTAGCCGAACGACCAGAGCGAGAAGGCCCCGAAGTAGAAGAAGAGGACCACCACGTCGAGCACGTGCCCGGCATGCCCATGCACCGCCGCGCGCAGCATCAAGAGGGCGAGGGCGCCGCCCACGAAGGGAAGCCACTTGAACTCGGTGAAGTCGTCCGACACGAGGTCGCGCATGCCGATGTAGTGGTTGAGGACGTTGATCTCGTTGATGTCCTGGCCCTGGTTGCCCCCCTCGAGCTTGTAGCTGAAGATCTGCAGGCGCAGGCCCTCCTCGTACTGCGGCGCGAACATCGTCATGCTCCACAGCGGGAACAGGGCGATGCCGGCGACCAGCACGACGGCCGCGGCGACGAGCAGCAGCCGCGGCCCAAGGTCGAGGGGAGCGTCGAGGAACCGGTTGCTCCGTTCAAGCAGCGCCCGCATCGCGCCCTCCCGGACAGGTGTGGATCCGTCCCTTGCCGCGTCCCGTTCACGCCGGCGCCACGAGCGAGGCCGGCGCCACCGGGGCGAACGGCCGGCTACCGCACGATGAGATAGCCCTGCATCTCCTGGTGCAGGGCCGAACAGAAGTTGGTGCAGTAGTAGGCGAACACCCCGGGCTTGTCGGCGGTGAAGGTGACCGTCTTCGTCTCGCCCGGATCCACAACGATGTTGATGTTGTGGCCGAGCAGCCCGAAGCCGTGCAGCTCGTCGGTGGTCTGCTCGATGTTGGTGATGGCCACCTTCACCACGTCGCCCTTCCGCACCTCGAACGAGGTGGGGGTGAGGGTCGAGCGGACGGCGATCATCTTCACGAGGACGTTGTTGCCATCGCGGGTGACGCCTGCGTCCTTGACGTCCCAGATCGCCAGCGGGTGCTTGTTCTCCTCCTTCGGGTACACCTCGATCGGCTTCAGCTTGTCGGCCTTGATGATCTGGGCATAGTGGGGCTCGGGCTCGGTGAAGGCGTCGAGGAGCAGCTTCATCTTCTCCTCGGTGATGTCCACCAGCTGCGACGACTCGGGCTGCGAGGGCCCCACCGGGAGATGGCGGCCGTGCGAGAGCTTGTTGAGGCCGACCAGCCACTTGCCGTCGGGGCTCACGCTGTCTCCCTCGGCCGCCGAGAGGTGGCCGATCGAGTACGACATGGGCACCTTGTCGACCACTTCCCAGGTGCCGAGCTTCCACTTGGCGATCGCGCTGTCCACGAACAGCGACGTGTAGGCGTCGCCGTCCGGGCCGAACTGCGTGTGCAGCGGGCCCAGGCCGACGGGCACCTCGGCTTCCTTGATCGCCTCGTACCGGAGCACCGGGATCCCGTCCTCCTCGCCGGTGAAGTCCTTGTTGCGGATGGCGGTCTGGATCTTCTCGAAGTTGAAGGCGGTGGTGACACCCTGCAGCTTGCCCGACCCGATGATCCACTTGCCGTCGGGGGACACGTCCACGCCGTGCGGCGACTTCCCGCACGGCATCAGGTACACGAGCCCCGGGATTCTCCGCGGATCGAGCACCTTCACGCCGCCGATGGTGTCGCCCTGCCCGGCGGCGGCTGCCTTCTCGGCCGCGCGCCAGTCGATGGCGGCGATGTAGTCGCGATCGCGCTGCGAGGCCGTGACCTCGAGCTTGCCGGTCGCCCGCTCGGTGTTGTAGGAGGTCCAGAACATCCAGCCGTCCGACACCCTCTTGCCCGCGTCGCCGAGGTCGTAGTCGAAGGGGGGCATCAGGATCTGGAAGCCCAGCGACATCTCCCCCGTCTTGGGATCGACCTTGAGCGCGGCGACGACGCCCTTGTACTCGGTCGCGTACTTCTCGATCTCGACGGCGGTTCCCTCGGGCAGCGGGATCGAGAAGCGCGAGGCCATCATCGTGTACTCGGTGTTGGGGGTCACGAACGACGAGGCGTGGTTGCCGTGGACGTTGGGCACGGGGCCGAAGATCTGCCTCGTCTTGAAGTCGCGCAGGTCGATGCGCGCCACGCGGCCGTTCATGTCGTTGATGAAGAGCCAGCGCCCGTCGTACTCGCCGTCCGTCTCGGAGAGCGCCGGGTGGTGCGCGTCGCCCCAGGTGAGCGACCCGAGCATCGCCTTCGAGTCGTCGTCGAAGCCGTAGCCGGTGGCCGGGTAGGGTGTGAAGACAGGGATCGTGACGAGGTGGCGCATCGAGGGGATGCCGTACACGTACACCTGCCCCGAGTGGCCGCCCGACGCGAACATGTAGTATTCGTCCAGGTCGCCCGGCGCGACGTACACCTTCTGTGCCGCCGCCGCCACGTCAGACACGGTGGCCCTGCGCGACGTCCGCCTGTCGGGGGCGCACCGGCTGGCCAGGACGCCGACCGCCAGGACCCCGAGCACGACCCACACCCAGCGATTCCTCGACTGCATCATCTCGCCCCTCCTGCTGGCGGCTCACGTGGCTCGAGCCAGGCCGTGAGCGGGTAGGTTCAGTTCCCTCCCTCCGACCGCTGCTTCAGGTACAGCTCGAAGGCCTCGCGCAGCTTCTGAACCGCGATCTGCTTCTGCTCGGGCGTCAGGACGATCTGCCGCGAGAGCACCACCGACATGGTCCCGGTCGGCGTCTCCAGGAAGTCGTCGAGGGTGCGGCCGAACCGGCTCTGCACGTCCTCGACGGCGTTCGAGAGGTCGGGCCCGATCTGCGCCGGGCTCCTCACGCCGAACACCGAGATCGAGTGGCAGACGAAGCAGCCGGTGGAGACGAACCAGGCGCCCGGGCCGCTCTTCATCTCCTCCTCGGCCCGCGCCTCTTCCGCGGTCACCGGGTCGGTGCGCGGCACGCCGGCCACGTA
>JARKSS010000009.1 GCA_029974175.1 Vicinamibacterales bacterium | reverse complement strand
GCGACAAGGCCGCCGAGCAGGTGGTCTTGCCGACTCCCCCCTTGCCTCCGAAGAACAGGACGCGGCGGTCGAGCAGGTGCCTCACGGTCAGCAGCACCCCAGGCCGGCAAGCGGCGACCGGTCCATCCCCATGCGCCGGTGCCAGAGGTGGAACTCCTGCAGGAAGTACGGGTACACGTCGAGCAGGTACAGGGCGGCGGGGTTTGGCAGTCCCAGCGCCTCCATGTAGCACAGGAGCAGGAAGAGGTCCTGCAGGTCGATGGCCTCGGCGCGCAGCTGGCGGCGGTGGCCGGCCAGCGCCATGCCCTCGAGGACCTCCCGAGCCCGCCGCGCCAGCTCGTGCCAGCTCACAGGCGCCCGATGACGAGGCTGGCGGTAGCCGTGTCCCGTCGCACGACGTCGCGGCAGCCGGCCTCGAGCAGCCACCCGCGCACCTCGCTTGCGGTGTACGTGTCGCCGCCGCTTGTCCCCACCAGCATGTTGAGGGCGAAGAGCGCGGGCTGAAGCGGTCCGCGACGGTCCTCGTCAATCAGGAAGTCGCGCACGATGATGCGGCCGCCGGGGTTGAGGGCCGAAGCCGCCTTCGCGATCAGCCGCCGGTTCACCTCGGGCGGATGGCTGTGAATCACCGACGAGAGGAGCACCGCGTCGTACCCCTCGCCGATCGGGTCCGACAGATAGTCGCCCGCCATCACCTCCACGGGTGCCGCCAGGCCTCCGGCGCTCACGTAGGACCGGGTCAGCGGGACGACGTTCGGCAGGTCGAAGACGACAGCGGTGTGTCCGGCACGCGCGAACGCCATCGCGAAGGCGCCCGAGCCGCCGCCGAGGTCGAGCACGCGGGAAGGTTTCTCGAGGCCCGAGAGAGCGACCACCTCGGGAGCCGCCTCGGTGGCGCGGCCGTGCATGGCCGCGATGAACGACCGCAGCCAGTCGTCGCCGCGTTCGTTGATCGGCGGCCGCGGCGCCGCCCCGCCCCGCCGCACCGCGCCGGTGAGATCGGACCACGTGTGCCACAGGTTGGCCGTGTGCCCGAGACCGGCCAGGAAGCCCGGCTTGCCGCGAACCAGGTGCCGCGAGGCGAGCGGCCCGTTGGCGAAACGCCCTTCCTCCTTGTCGAGCACTCCCAGCGCGACCAGCGCGTTCATCAGCCGGTCGGTCGCCCTCGGATCGGCGTCGATGGCCGCGGCGACCTCGGCGGAGGTGAGCGCCTGGTCGTTCAGGACGGTGAAGAGATCGAGTTCGAAGGCGGTCAGCAGCACCCGGCTGCGCTGAAAGGCGGAGGCCAGCTCGAACAGGGCCATGGGCGAGGCGGCGTCGGGGCGGGACATGCGTCCCATGGTACACGCGCCAGCGACCGGCGGCCAGCGGCCCCGGCCAGCCCGCCCGGGTGGGTGTCCCGGCGCGCGCGTCAGGGAATCAGCATGCGCGGGGCGCGTGCGGGTGCAGCGAGGCAACGCCTCGTCGCACGAACTGGTGCAACAGCCACTCGAGCCCGGGGGCGTCCACGGCCTCCTCCACCGGCTCGAATCCCACCTCGATCAGCGTGCGCTTCATCTCGCGCGCCCGCGCCATCAGGGACGGGAAGTGGTCGAACATCTCGTCCAGCAGCCGCTCCCCCGCCCGCTCCACGGCAAGCGCGAAACCGGCTCGCTTCGGGTAGAAAAAGCAGTGCACGTCCTCGATGATTCCGCGCACCTGCCAGACGACCACGGCACTTTCGGGCACCATGCCACTGGCTGAGGCAATTACCTCGCCAGCGAAGCGCTCGGCCGACACGAAGGATTTCTGCAAGTCCTGGGGGCGGCGGAAGCCGACCGCGCACTTCTTACACGCCCGCTGCGGGGTTTCATACACTCCCGATCGATCGGGCGCCTGATCCTGGCGGCAGGCGAAATGGAAGGAGGACGATTGCCTGCGGAAGGGCGGGAAGCAGGGGGCGGGACGACCGTCCCGCCCTCAGGCCGGCATCGTGAGTACGATCTTCCCGTGCGCGCCCGGCGCCATCACCGCCTCGTGGGCGAGGGGCGCGTCGGCCAGCTCGAAGCGGCGGCCAACCACCGGGCGCAGCGTCCGGTTGGCAAGGCCGGCCACGATGCCGGCGTGGATGCGCGCCAGGTCGCCCGGCGGCGTGTTGCCGAGCAGCATGCCCCGGATGTCGGCATCGCGCGCCATCGTGTCCCGCGGGTTGATCTCGATGGTTCCGCGGTTGCCGACGACCACCACCCTGCCGTTGGGCGCCAGCAGCGCCAGGTCGCGCGCCAGGTTCACGTTGGCGAGCATCTCGATCACGACGTCCACGCCGCGGCCCCCGGTTGCCTCGAGGATCCGTTCGGCGTAGTCGGCGGCGTGGTGGTCGAACACCAGCT
>JARKSS010000052.1 GCA_029974175.1 Vicinamibacterales bacterium | reverse complement strand
TCCCGCGGTCGGGCTGCAGCCGCGGCCGCCCGTGCGGGTAGCGGCCGAACGGCCGATTGAGCAAGAGCCGGGCTTTCTGCCCTGGACGTCGACGCCGCCTGCTGCGCCGTTCCCAAGCCGCTGGCCTGCGCCGCTGTTCGCAGACCGCTGGTCTCCGCCTGCTCGAGCAGCGACGCCCCAGGAGGCGCGGCCTCATCCAGTCGCCCGCTGGTCTCTCCGCTTCGCACGGGGCGATCGATCCCGCCTGCCGGAAAGGCGACCGGGTCGTCGGCCCGGGTACGGGGCTGCTCCGCGAGCGCCGCGGACGTTGCTCCGGCCCTTCCCTCGGGCAACCGCCGCACCATCTCGCGCGCATCGGGCCGCGGGTGCAGGCGCGCGAGCAGTTCTTCGATCTCGCGCTTGCTCTTCTGCCGCACCGAGTCGAGCAGCGCGCGATGATTCTGCTCGGTGAGGTGCTTCGCCAGCTTGCTCACCGCCGTCAGCGTGAGGGTGCCGTCGGCGAGGCGCTCGAGGACGAGCGGGAACTTCCGCGCGGCGCGCGCCGCCTCGATTCGCAGGTACGCTTCGCTCTCGCTCAGCTTCAAGACATCGGTGCAGAAGGTAAAGAGCGACGAGCAGCCGGCGTCGCGATAGAGCTGGCGCCTGTCCATCTCGGCGAGCGAGGCAATCAGCCGCGCCGTCGCGCCGCGCTCCTCGCCGGCCATCCGGCCGACTTGCTCGAGAAGCTCCCGGTCGGAGAGCCGGGCGAGGCGTGCCGACAGCGCCTCGAAGGACAAGGCGGCGGACCCGCGCGCAGGCGGGCCCAACGGAGGGTCAGACGATGGTGGGAGCTTGTTCATGCTCCACCTATACCATCGTCATTTTTGCCATCTTTCGAACGTGCCTGCGGCCGCCAGCGCGGTGATCGCAATGCCCGATCACGCGAAGCGGCGGCCCGCGATCGGGAGCCTCTCAAACAGCAACGTCGTCGCTTCGCGAGCCATCCTGTGCCCAGCCGC
Source organism: Vicinamibacterales bacterium (assembly GCA_029974175.1). Taxonomy (GTDB): domain Bacteria; phylum Acidobacteriota; class Vicinamibacteria; order Vicinamibacterales; family Fen-181; genus JARKSS01. The sequence continues at coordinate 5,688 of JARKSS010000052.1, read as the reverse complement.
TCGCGAAGATCGCGGCCGGCGCCGGGAAGGTGTCAAGCCTTTTCTTCGCGAAAACGGCCCTCAGCGCATCTCGAACTTCGTGACCGTCAATCCGGTCAAGCCCGAGGGGCGAGAGCCTGAACTCCGTCCGGACCGAGTTGATCCGCTGCGACTCAAGGTTCCTTCCCTGTCTTCTCGTTGGTCGTGACGCGCAGCTGTGGTGCCGGCGGGCACAGCGGCACGCACGACTCGGAGATCCCGCGACCCCGCTGTGCATCGACCCCGCACGGCCTGCAGCCCCGCTTGATCGGGGGGATGTCAACGCGACCGGCAGGTTCGCCCAAGACCGCCTGCTGTTCGACTACTCGTCGGCCCACAGCCGGGCGAGCGGCAGCTCGGTCGCCTCGAAGGGAGCGGCGCGCACCACCACGTCGCCGACGTGCGTGGCCAGGATGGTCCACCGCCCGGATTCGAGCTGCAGGACCTCGAGGGTTCCGGCCGCCGGGTCGATCAGCCAGCAGTGGGGAATGCCCTCGCGGGCGTAGATGGCCAGCTTGCGGCCGCGGTCGAGGGCCGCCGTCGAGGGCGACACGATCTCGCACACCCAGTCGGGGCGCAGCGCGAAGAAGGCTTCGTCCGGGAGGCGCGGCATCCGCGATCGCCGCCAGCCCGACCAGTCGGGAACGACGACGTCGGCGCCGAGGTGGAGTTCGGGCTCGTAGAGGAGCCACCAGCCCCCGGGGTCGGGATGGTGAAAGGCTGGGGCGACCAGGATGCCAATCCCGGTTCCAGCCAGTGCGTGCCGCGGCGCGGGCCTGGCTGACGCGTGCAGCTCGCCATCGACGATCTCCGCGACGAGATGATCGGGCAGCTTCGCGAGGTCGTCGTAGGTCGCGGGCCGATCGAACGGCGCAACCCTCGGCACGTCCGGCATTGTACATCGTCGCTTCGTGAAGTCGCGGCGGCGGCCGCCTGGCCCGCTAATGCTGCCTGCGATCGGGCCGCCCCCCGCAGCCTCGGGGCGGCGAAGGGGGCTACAATTTCCCCGATGGCTCGCGAACTGGAGGACCTCCGGCTTCCGGCGCCCGTTCGTTCGACGCTTGACGCGTTTGCCGAGAGCCTCCGCGCCCGGTTCGGGCCGCGACTGCACTCGATCCGCCTGTTCGGCTCCTACGCCCGGGGGGAGGCGCACGAGGAATCCGACGTGGATTGCCTGGTCCTCATCCATGGCGCCCAGCGCGCCGACGACCGCGCCGTCACCGACCTGGCCGCCGATCTGATCTGGCAGCGCGACGGCGTCGTCATCTCGCCGATGGTCATGTCACCCGAAGAGTTCGAGGCGTGGAAGGCGAGCGAGCGCCGCACGCCGCTCGAGATCGAAAGGGACGGGGTGGCGCTATGACTCCGGAGAACCGCAGGGCCAACGCCGACGCCGAGATGGCGAGATCCGGGGAGTCGCTACGCGCGGCCGCCATGCTGGTGGACGCGGGCCTGCTGCACGACGCAGAGAGCCGGCTGTACTACGCCATCTACCATGCGGCCGTCGCGCTGCTCCTCGCGGAGGGGATCGAACCGCGGTCGCACGCCGGGACCGCGAACTGCTGGGCCTCCACTTCGTGAAGTCGGGGCGGATGGCGCCGGAGACCGCCTTCGCCGGCCGCACGCTCATTCTTCCCACAGCTCGCCGAGCGGCAGCTCGATCGCCTCGAAGGGCGCGGCGCGCACCACCACATCGCCCACGTGCGTGGCCACGATGGTCCACCGCCCCGGTTCGAGCTGCAAGACCTCGAGGGTTCGGGCCAATGGGTCGATCAGCCAGCAGTGCGGTACCGCCTCGCGGGCGTAGATGGCCAGCTTGCGCCCGCGGTCGAGGGCCGCCGTCGAAGGCGACAGGATTTCACAGGCCCAGTCGGGCGCCAGCACGAAGAACGCTTCGTCCGGGAGGCGCGGCAACCGCTCGCGCCGCCAGCCGGCGATATCCGGGACGCAGACGTCGTTCCCCAGGTGCAGTTCCGGCTCGTCGAGGATGCGCCAGCCCCCATCCGGGGGGCGATCGAAGCGAGGCACCAGCAAACCCCCCAGGCGGCTTGCGGCCCCCAGGTGGCGCGGCGCCGGCCGTGGCGACGCGTGCAGCTCACCCTCGACGATCTCGCCGACCAGGTTGTCGGGCAGGTTCGCCAGGTCGTCGTAGGTCGCGGGCCGATCGAACGGCGCAACCCTCGGCACGTCCGGCATTGTACATCGTCACTTCTGCACGGCTCTTGCCGCCGGTGACGGCCGGAATTGGCGGGGATTTCCTCAGCCAGCGCCCAGAGATCGCAGTTCCTGCACCCCGTCGCGCCGCCTGACGTTGCCTGTTCAGGCGGCTTTCGATTCGAAGGCGGCCACGGCTTGGGGCGTGAGGTGGAGGGGCTCCTGGGGGCCGTACCAAAGGCGTGAAGAATGTCACGGTGCGGAGGGCCGTACCGAAACCGTGAAGAACACAGCACTTTCGGTACGGCCCCCGTAGAGTGAAGAACACGACATCCTTCCGTACAGCCTCCGTGACGATTTTGGCCGTGCGGTCCGCCGGTGTATCGACCAGCGGGTGGCGCCGGTCGGGGGACCCCCGGCGCGCCCGGAGCGCGTCCCCCGTTGGAGTGCTTTTCGCGCGAGGACGCGACGGGGGTGACCGGCGACAGGACCCGCTGGCCATAGGCACCGCGACGGAACGCACCAACACGCCGAACGGCCTCGAGTCCTCCCGGTTGAAATCCGAGGCCGTTGCTCTCTCCGCATCGGCCTTGCGCAGCAGTGCGGCAAGAGACGACGATGGCCGTGCGCAAACGGAGCCGGGAAGGACGAACATGAGACTGACGCTCACGCTGGCGGCACTCGCGCTGCTCGGCGCCGCGACGCCGTCGGGGCAGGCCCCACAAACGAACCCACAGGTCCCGCCGGGCCAGGCCGCGGGTGCAAAGCCCGCGGCTGTGCCCGCGGCCGCGGCTGCGAAACCCGCGGCTGTCCCCGCGCCTGCCCCCAGCGACGCCCTCGTCCCCGTCGTGATCGAGACGGCGATGGGCGAGATCGAGATCGTGGTGGACACGAAGCGCGCGCCGTCAACCGCGGCGAATTTCCTCGCCTACGTGGACGCGGGGCTCTACGACGGCGGCAGCTTCCACCGCACCGTGACGCCCGCCAACCAGCCGAACGACGCGGTCAGGATCGAGGTGATCCAGGCCGACATCCCCGGGACGAAGGAGGGCGAGCTGAGGCCGCCGATCCCACTCGAGCGGACCAGCGTGACCGGCCTTCGTCACACGAACGGTGCCGTCTCGATGGCGCGCTCGGGGCCTGACACCGCCCAGTCGAGCTTCTTCATCTGCATCGGCGTCGAGCCCTCGCTCGACTTCGGCGGCAAGCGCAATCCCGACGGCCAGGGCTTCGCCGCATTTGGCCTCGTGACGCGCGGCATGGACGTCGTCCGGCGCATCCAGGCGTCGCCGGCGAAGGCCCAGACCCTCTCGCCGCCGATTGCCATCGTGAAGGTGCGGCGTCGGTAGGCGCCGGTTGCGCAGCCTACTGCCCGCCCGACACGGCGGTGAGTTCGAATCGGACGGGAACCGGCCCCAGCTCGTACACCGCCCGGCGCCCCTTCGAGAGGGCGAGCAGGCGATACGCGCTGCCGGCCGGGCGCCAGGTGGCGCTCGACCTCGCGTTCACGTAACCACGCATCGACTCGGCAGCGCGCGCGACCCGCCCGGTCGTGAAACGTGCGTCCGGCGCCAGGTCACCGTTGAGGATTCGCCGGGCGGCCCAAATCCTGAATCCCGATCCCGAATCCTGAACCCCGGCTCGGTGAGCTCGGGGTCTAGCGGGCGGTGGCCTGCGCGAACGTGGCCGCGTTGAGGAGGTTGCCCGACCCGCTGGTGACCGCCAGGCCGCCCAGCGTCGGCGTGAACTTGACGTTCACCGTGGCCACCTGGGTCCACGACGTCCCGTCGTCCGATCGATACACCGTGATCACCTTCTTGTTGCGAACCAGCCTGAGAGACCCCAGCATCCCCTGGGTCACCCGCGCCACCACGCTCGGGCGGCTGTTCGGCGTCACCCGGTGCAGGACCTCGAACCCGCCCTGCGGCAGCGCGACGATCGCGACGAAGCGGGCCGAGACCCCCACGTTCTCGCGCAGCATGACGCCCGCGCGCCCGTTGGGGCAGTCGTCCGACAGGCTGGTCAGGCTCGCGATCACCTCGGTGGCCGCGTTCCGATAGGCGAAGTGGAAGGCGTCTGCGGTGCCCGTGAACGCCGTCCCGGCGCCGCTGACGTTGAAGACGCCGCCGCTGGCCGTGGCGTCGCCCGCGCGGCCCACCAGGCCGATGTCGCGGTGCTGCCAGGGGGTCGGGAGCGGCGAAGTGGGGGGTGGCGTGACGGTCGCACCCGCCTGCGTGACCGTGAAGGTCTTCCCGCCGGCCGTCACGGTCCCGGTCCGCGCACTGGTGCCGGTGTTCGCCGCGACGGTGTAGCTGACCGTCCCGTTGCCCGAGCCCGACGTGGTACCCAGGGTGATCCACGCGGCGTTCGAGGTCGCCGTCCAGCTGCAGCCCGAGGAACTGCTGACCGTGAACGAGCCGCTGCCCGCCGATGCCGCGACCGACGCCGAAGCCGGCGACACCGTGTAGGTGCAGGTCACTCCGGCCTGCGTGACGGTGAAGGTCGATCCGGCGACGTCGATCGTGCCGGTGCGCGGCGTGGTGTTCGGGTTCGGATCGACGTTGAAGATGACCGATCCGCTGCCGGTTCCCCCGCCGGCGGCGAGGCGGATCCATCCCGCCGACGCCGTCGCCGTCCAGTCGCACTCGTCGCCCGCGTCCACCGAAACCGATCCGCCGCCGCCCGCTGCCGGGAACGACGCCGAGGTCGGCGCCACCAGGCCGCAACTGCACGAGGAGCCGAACGTGAACGGGTTCGACGGGGCGCTCAGGCCGTTGCCGCCGGGGCCGACCGCGTCCACGCGCGACACGTAGTTGCCGCCGGGAAGCGGCCACGCGGCCACCGTGGCCCAGAAGTCGAACCTGACGGTTCCGTCGGCATCGGCGTCGGGCTTCCCCATGTCGACGGTGTGAAACGGCTGCGAGGCTCCCGCCTGGAACACCTTCAACAGGTAGCGCTCGACGGCGGGACGCCCGTCCGGGAGCGTCGTGTCGTGGTCGGCCGAGGGGCTGAACTCGACGATCCGCGGATCGACAACGGTCTGCGAAGAAGCAGGAGACGGCAGCGCGATGAGTGCGAGAAGCGCGAACAGGAGCAGTATCGACAGGGGAAGCGCGTCGGTGTGTCGCGCGTGGGTCATGTTCCCTTCCTTCTTCACGGACTCTCAGGCCACACGCATGGCGGCCCGCGCGCACGCCTGACGCGAGGAGAGCGCTGGCTATGGGGAGAAGCGTGTCGGGTCGTCATTGGGGGGGCGATTGGCAGGCGCGGCGCACGCACCGGGACTGCCGTCCGTGTCTCGGGCCCTGCACGATCAGGACCCGCGCGGGCGGCCGTGAAGGTGGAGTATTATGCCAGGAAGGCGCCGGATGAGCTTGGAGGTTCCCCGCCGGCTGAGATCACGATCCTGGCGCCCGGATATCGATCTGGAGCGCCCGCCTCCGCCAAGCGCTCGCTACTTTCCCGCCTACGCCAAGCGGTCACTTCGTTCGCGGCTTCGGCGGGCAGGCCCTTGAG
>JARKSS010000041.1 GCA_029974175.1 Vicinamibacterales bacterium | reverse complement strand
GCTGACCCAGGGCAGCGAATCCAGCGGCAGGCGGTAGCCCATCGGCGAATCGCCCGGGAAGAGGTACATGCGTTCGTCACGGAAGAACCACGGCCCGGTGGTCCACAGCGGACCGGCCAGGCCGGGGCCGACCGGCGGGTTGCACTGCAGCGGCAGCACGTAGCCGACGACAGTGTCCAGCCCCTGGGTGAAGACGCGGCGCAGGCGGATGCGCTCCATCTCGTCTTCCAGTTTCGATTCGAACGGGTCCACGTTGACCGGCAGGCGGCGCTCGCGCCACAGGTAATACCAGGTGTCCTCGTAGCCGGGTTCGATGAAGCGGTCGGACAGGCCGAGCTTGCGTGACAGCGTCTGGATGAAGCGCTGCGAATCCTCCGCGGTGTACGCATGCGGCTCGCGCTCGTCGGCAAACAGGCTGGGGTCGTGCCAGATCGGCTGGCCGTCGGCGCGCCAGCAGATCGACAGTGCCCAGCGCGGCAGCTGCTCGCCGGGGTACCACTTGCCTTGGCCGAAGTGCAGGAAGCCGCCCTGCCCGTAGCGCGCCATCAGGCGGTGCACCAGTTCGGTCGAGAAGCCGCGCTTGGTGGGGCCGAGGGCATCGGTGTTCCACTCGGCGCCGTCGCGGTCGTCGACCGAGACGAAGGTCGGCTCGCCGCCCATCGTCAGCCGCACGTCCTGCGCCTTCAGCGCGTCGTCCACCGTGTGGCCGAGCTGCTCGACGACCGCCCACTGCTCGGCGGTGTAGGGCTTGGTGACGCGCGGGCTCTCGTACACCCGCGTGACCTGCAGGTGGTGCGAGAACTCGACCTCGCACTCGTCGATCGCGCCTTCCACCGGCGCCGCGCTCGACGGCTCGGGCGTGCAGGCCCCCGGGATGTGGCCTTCGCCGGCCAGCAGGCCGGAGGTGGGGTCCAGGCCGATCCAGCCGGCGCCCGGCAGGAACACCTCGCACCACGCGTGCAGGTCGGTGAAGTCGACCTCGGCGCCGCACGGGCCGTCGAGCGACTTGACGTC
>JARKSS010000033.1 GCA_029974175.1 Vicinamibacterales bacterium | reverse complement strand
GACACGATCTGCAACCGCGTCCCGGTGGTGTTCCGCCGCAACACGGAACTGTACGCCACCTGCTCGTTCATCGGCGTGTGGGTGTTCGTGATCCTGATGCACGTCACGCCGGGTGCGGCCTTCGCCTCCTGGGTGGGCACGGCGGTCGTTGTCATCCTTCGGCTGATCTCCGTCCGGTTCCGCATCAGGTTGCCGAACCCGGCCCCGAGCGGCCCCTCCCGCACGGCCTGACGGCGCCGGGGAAACCCGGCGGCCGTTCACCTCGTCCAAGTGGGCATGGGGGGAGCGCCATGACCTTCGCGCACGATCTCCGCCACGCCACCCGTGTGCTGGCGAGGAACCCCGGCGTCAGCCTGATCGCCATCTTCACGCTTGCGCTGGCCATCGGCGCCACGACCGCGGTTTTCAGCGTGGTGCACGGCGTCCTGCTGCGCCCGCTGCCCTACCCCGATCCGGGTCGGCTTGCGGCCATCTGGGAAATCAACGACCGCGGGGCCTTCGCGCGGCTGGCCGATCCGAACTTCAACGACTTCCGCGATCGCAGCCGTTCGTTCACCTCGATGGCGAAGTACGCGGGCACGATCGAGTCGGTGAACGGGGCCGGCGAGCCGACGCGCGAGATGGTCGCGGAGGTGACGCGCGACTTCTTCACCGTGCTGGGCGTGCAGCCCTCGCTCGGCCGCTCGTTCACCGCCGACGACTGCCGCCTTGGCGCGGTGCCGACGGTGGTGGTCAGCCACCGTTACTGGGCACGATCGCTCGGGTCAGCGGCGTCACTTTCCGAGTTCCGCCTGAACATCAAGAACCGGGTGCACCAGGTGATCGGGGTGATGCCGGCCGGTTTCGAGTTCCCCGCGCGCGTCGACCTGTGGGTGCCGGCCGAGCTGGACGAGGAGAACACCAGCCGCACCTCGCACAACTACCTGGCCGTCGGCCGCCTTCGCGACGGGGTGGACGTCGCGCGCGCCAGCGCCGAGCTGAACACGATTGCCGCCGACATCATCCGGCAGTCTCCCGAACAGGGGCGCTACCTGATGACCGGCGCCGCCGCCGAGCCGCTTCATACCTCGCTGACGGGACGTGCCGGCCCGACGCTGTACCTGCTGCTCGGGGCCGTCTTCTTCCTGCTGCTGGTCGCCTGCGCCAACGTCACGAACCTCCTGCTCGCGCAGGCCGCGGCCAGGCAGCGCGAGATCGCCGTCCGCCGCGCGCTCGGCGCGGGGCGGGCCAGCCTGGTGCAGCAGTTCGTCGCCGAGGCGCTGGTGCTGCTGGCGGCCGGCGCCCTGCCCGGCATCCTGGCCGCCTCGGCCGGGACGAGCGCGCTCATCTCGCTCGCGCCTGCCGATCTGCCCCGGCTGAACGAGGTCTCGACGAACGGCGTGGTGCTGGCCTTCGCCGTCGGCCTCTCGGCGCTGGTCGCCGTGGGCCTGGGCCTGGTGACCGCGTGGCGGGCCACCCGGCGCGATCCACGCGAGGCGCTTTCCGACGCGCGCGGCCAGGCGGGCGGCGGCCACTCGCGTGTCGGCCGGGTCATCGTCGCGGCCCAGGTGGCCATCACTGTCGTGCTGCTGGTCGGCGCGGCGCTGCTCGGCCGAAGCCTGCTTCGCGTGCTGGCGCTGGACCCCGGGTTCAGGACCGAGGGCCTGATCGCGATGGACCTCTCCTTCCCGTATTCGGCCGACCCCGCGGCGCGAGCGCGTCTCACTGCGTTCTACCGGACGGCCTTCGAACGGCTGGGCGTCATCCCCGGCGTCGAGGAGGTTGGCGCGGCCAGCCTGGTGCCGATGGATGGCCGTCTGCCGGACGGCCTCTTCGCCGTGCTCCGTCCGGGCGAGGAGGCGCCGAAGACCTTCGACGAGCTGCACGATCTCTTCGAGCAGAAGGACAGGCTTGGCACGGCCGACTTCTGTGCCGCGTCGCCGGCGTACTTCCGGGCGCTGGGAATGCGGCTGGTCAAGGGCCGGCTGCTGGACGAGCGCGACGGCCCCGACGCTCCGCACGCGGCGGTCATCAACGAGTCGCTGGCGCAGGCGCAGTGGCCCGGCGCCGACCCGATCGGCCGCACGATCGAGTTCGGCAACATGGACGGCGACCTCCGCCCGCTCACCGTCGTCGGGGTTGTCGCCGACACGCGGAAGTACGGACCCGAACGGCCGCCGCGGCCCACCGTGTACGTCAACCTGCTCCAGCGGCCCCGCTTCTGGGTGACCGTCGTCATCAAGGCGGGCGGGGATCGCGCCCCGGTCATCGCGGCGGCGCGCGGGGTGCTCCGCGAGCTGGCGCCCGAGGTCCCGCCCCGCTTCCGCACCTTCGAGCAGATCTACTCGGCGGCGCTTGGCGGCCGTTACTTCAACCTGGCCCTGGTCGGGGGATTTGCCGGCACCGCGCTGATCCTCGCGGTGGCCGGCATCTACGGCGTGATGGCCTACAGCGTCACGCGGCGTCGACGCGAGATTGGCGTGCGCGTGGCGCTCGGCGCAAGCCCCGGCCACGTCCGCCGGCTCGTACTTCGGCAGGGCCTGGCCACGACAGCCGCCGGCGTGGCTTGCGGGCTGGTGGGGGCGTTCGCGCTCACCCGAACGCTCGAGAGCCTGCTCTTCGGCGTCACGCCAACCGACCCGGCCACCTTCGCGCTGGTGATCGCGGTGCTGGGCGGCGCCGCGCTCGTCGCCTGCTACGTTCCCGCGCGGCGGGCCACGCAGGCAGATCCGGTAGTGGCCATGCGGGAGGAGTGAGCGGGAGGCGTCACCCGCTCACCCGTCTCAACGCGAATCAGCCGGCGTCCGGGCCCGGAATCAAGGCCCGGGCGACGTCGGCGTTGAACCGGCACTTCGAGTGCTTCAGGTTCTCGACGAGCTGGAAGAGGCCGCGGCGCGCGGCCTCGCGCGACGGGCGCTCGCCTTCCCCGTTCCAGTAGGCGACAACCTTCGTGAAGTCGTCGGGCGCGGTCACGGTGAGGATGCAGCGCGGGTTGCCGACCTTCTTGTACGGCCACCACGCCCACCCGATGCCGTGCTTCTCGACCAGCGCCACGCACTCGCGGAACCACTCGTTGGTGTTCTCTCCGCTCTCGCCCAGCCAGATCGGCACGCCGTACTTCTCCCGCAACGCGAGGAACGGCGCGATCGCCTCCTCCGTGTTCGGGTTCCAGTACTTGTGGAAGCTCATCGCCAGGTTGTCGTCCCACGGCCCGGGGAACCCGTTGTAGTTGTTCCCCCAGCCGTTCCCCTCGACGATGATGAGGTGGCGGCGGTCCACCTCGCGGATGGCGCGCGTGATCCGCTTGTAGAGATCCCAGATCGGCGCGTTCGACACGTCCTCGCGCCCGTTCTTGTCCTTCCCCTCGAAGGTCCAGTTCGGCTCGTTCAGGATGTCGTAGCCCCCGATCCAGGGCTCGTCGGCGTAGCGCTCGGCAAGCTTGCGCCACAGCGCGACGGTCTTTCGCTGGTTCTCCTCGCTTTCCCAGAGCGACGGCTTCGACGGGTCGTAGTCGGAGATGTTCGCGTCCTTCCCCTGGCCGCCGGGAGCCGCGTGCAGGTCGAGGATGAGGTACATCCGGTTCGCCTTGCACCAGGCGAGCAGGTCGTCCACCATGTCGAACCCGGTCTTCAGCCAGGTGTCGCGCCCCTTCACCTTCTCCTCCTCGATCGGGAGCGTGAAGAGGTTGTAGTGCATCGGCAGGCGGATGCTGTTGAAGCCGCAGCGGGCCAGCAGGTCCACGTCGGCGCGGGTCATGTGGTTCGTTCGCCAGAGCCGGTAGAACCGCTCGGCGTCCTTTTCGCCGACGAGATCGGTGATCCGCGCCCGGATCGAGTGCTGCGTGCCTTCCTTCTTGATGCCCAGCATGTAGCCTTCCTGGAGCATCCAGCCACCGAGCCCAATCCCGCGCAGCAGCACCTCGCGCCCCTGCCCGTCCACGATGCGAGTGCCGCTCGCCCTCAGGAACCCGGAAGGCTGCGCGGAAACCGATCCGGCCGTTCCCAGCACGATCACCAGCGCGAACCGCAGCACCTTGTCGATCATCGGCATCATCCCCGGTCCTCCGCGTGCTGGCTCCAGGCACGCATGCAGCGGCAGAGGTCACGCTGCCCGGGTCGCCCCGGTCGCGGCCTCGACATGCGCGCGATTCTATCGGAAGTTGGGGCGGCGAATGCCGTTCATCGCCCCGGACGTTCGGGTGGGCGCGGGAAGATGCGAGCCCCCTGGCTGCCGTCGGCCTCCGCCTCGGCGGCCTGCCGCGCGATCGTCTGCACCGCCCGCACCATCGACATGAGGCCCATCCCCTTCCCCATGGAAATGTCGCGGCGGAAGATGTCGTAGACGATGTCGGGAGAGACGGTGGCGATTTCGGAGGGCGGCAGCCCAGAAAGGCCGCGGTCCAGGATCACCGCGAGCGCCTTGGCCGAGACGCCGCTCGGGTTCTCGACCGCGAAGTGCAGCGCGAGCGTACCGTCGTCCTGCAGCACGCCCCACGCGAAGGCCTCCGACTCGCACGCCGGCACGCGGTGGATCTCGGGAAAGGGCCGCCGGGCCACCTCCGGCGGCACCTCGCGGAACCGGTTGGCAAAGGAGAGAAGCAGGTCGGCGCGATCGGCCGGGTCGGCTGCAAACGAGAGGGTTTCGATCGCTTCGCCGAGCCGTCCCGGGTAATCGCTCACGAACCCTCCCGTTCTCCGTTCCACGTTTCGGTTACTGTCCCTTCTCGATCGGCAGGCCCACCGAGTTGCCCCACTCGGTCCAGCTGCCGTCGTAGTTGCGGACGCGGTCGAAGCCGAGCAGGTACTTCAGCACGAACCAGGTGTGCGCGCTGCGCTCGCCAATCCGGCAGTACGCGATCACCTCGCGGTTCGGCAACAGGCCCTGCTCCTCGACGTAGATCCGCCGAAGCTCGGGGCCGCTCTTGAAGGAGCCGTCCTCGGGGTTCACCGCGCGGCCCCACGGGACGCTCTTCGCGCCCGGGATGTGGCCGCCGCGCAGGGCCCCCTCGTTCGGGTAGTCGGCCATGTGCAGCCGCTGGTCGCTGTACTCCTCGGGGCTTCGCACGTCCACGAGCTGCCCGTGCGCGCTGGCGAACGCGAGAACCTCGTCGCGAAACGCGCGGTTGGTGTGGTCGTCGCGGCCGGGGGCGTTGTAGCCGGACGCGGTGAAGCGCGGGACCTCGCGCGTCAGGGGCCTGCCCTCCTTCTGCCACTTGAGCCGGCCGCCGTCCATGATGCGCGCGCGCGTGTGGCCGAACAGCTCGAACACCCACATCGCGTAGCAGGCCCACCAGTTGTTCCTGTCGCCGTAGAACACCACGGTCGTCTCGGGGGTGACGCCCAGGCGATCCATCAGGGCGCTGAAGGCCTCGGGCCCGATGTAGTCGCGACGGATGGGGTCGTTGAGGTCGGCCGTCCAATCCACGTGAACCGCGCCCGGCAGGTGGCCGGAGGCGTAGAGCAGCGTGTCCTCGTTCGATTCGATCAGCCGGATGGCGGTGTTGTTGAGGTTCTGGTGTACCCATTCGGTGGTGACCAGGGCCTCCGGATGGGCATACCCGCGCACGTCGATTTCCTTGAGCACGGCTTCCATGGGGGCCATCCTTTCAAGCGGGCGGGGGGCCGCCCGATCGAGTCCAGGGTCTTCGGAAGTATTCTTCGATTATGCGCCGGCAACGGGCGCCGCTCAACCCTGCTGGTACGCCCGCCGGAAGATCCGCTCCACGTCGCCCTGGTTTTGCCTCACGGGCGTGCAGGCGAAGATCCCGCCGTTCGCCGAGAGCGCGTTGGCGGCCAGCGCGGGGATGTCCGACTCCTTGACGCCGTAGCCCGACAGCGTCTCGTCGGCGAGGCCGGAGGCCCTGATGAGCTTCTTCAGCGCGGTGCTGAAGGCGAAAGGTCGATCACCCTCGGGCAGCTGGTCCACGTCCTCGCCCATGGCCCGCGCGAGGTCGGGGAAGCGTGCGGGGTTGCGTTCGGCGACGTCGGTAAAGTAGGCGACCGAGAGCATCGTGAGGCCCGCGCCGTGCGGCACGTGCGGGTAGAAGGCGCTAACGGCATGCTCGAGCGAGTGGTGCGAGATGCACGACGAGAGCGTCTCGCAGATGCCCGCCTCGGTGTTCGCCCAGGCGAGCGCCGTCCTTGCTTCCATGTTCGATCCGTCCGCCACGGCCACCGGCAGCCAGCGTGCGATGAGCGACACCGCCTCGAGGGCAAACAGGTCGCTCGCGGGCTGATGGCACGTGGCGAGGTAGGCCTCGACCGAGTGGAACAGCGCGTCCATGCCCGTGTAGGCGGTCTGCTTCGGCGGCAGCGTGACCATCAGCTCGGGGTCGACGATCGACAGCGCCGGGAACGTGAGGTCGCAGCCCCAGCCGACCTTCTCGCGCGTGTCGGGATTGGTTACCACGGTCCAGGGGTCGGCCTCGCTGCCCGTTCCCGCCGTGGTCGTGATCGCCACGATCGGCAGCGCGCCGTGCTCGGGCTTCTTCCGCCCGCCGGTACCGGCCGTCATGTAGTCCCAGTAGCGCCCGGGGTTCTTCGCCATCACGGCAATGCTCTTCGCCGAGTCGAGCGACGAGCCGCCGCCCAGGCCGACCACCACGTCACAGCGCTCGGCGCGGGCAAGCGCGGCCGCCTCTTCCACCTGCGCCACCTCGGGGTTGGGCCGGATCTTGTCGTAGACCACCGCTTCGACGCCGCGTGAGGCGAGCAGCGACCGCACTCGTTCGAGGCTGCCCGAGCGGCGGGTCGAACCTCCCTGCCCCACCACGATCAGCGCCTTCTTCCAGGTGAAATGCGGAGTGGTCGCCAACTCGGCCAGCTTGCCGGGGCCGAAGATGATACGGGTGGGCATGTAGTACGTGAACGGGTTCATCGAAGCTCCTTCGTCTGGGAATCGGGCGTCATCGCGCACAATGAGCGCGATCGTAGCGCGCCTGGATCGCCCGCGCCAGCCTCGGCCCGACCGCCCTCGGTCAGC
>JARKSS010000020.1 GCA_029974175.1 Vicinamibacterales bacterium | reverse complement strand
GCTGACCTTCAAGTGGCGGGACAGCGGGAACTCGGGCTCGGGCGGCACCTGCCGCGGCTGCCGGGGGTTGTGGCGCACGTCCAGGCGCCCATTCGATCCGTTGACCACGATCGACTGCCCCTCGTAGGGGACCGTCGCGTTCAGGGTGTAGGTGACCAGCACCTGGTTCGAGTACCGGATCTGCACGCTGTAGGTGTCGGGCACGTTGATTTCGCGGCGGTACACGCAGCCGTCGCGGTAATAGCCGTCCTGGTCCTCGCAGTCGGCGTACAGCTCCATGAGCTGCTTGCTCGTCGTCATGTCCCAGTACAGGTCGCACTGCTTCTTGTGCGGGCACAGCCGGCAGTTGGCGTGACGCAGGCGGCCGTTGACGCCGTACTTGTTGAGGCGTCCCTGGGCCGTGACCTCTACCGGGTCGGCGTCGATCCACCAGTTGAGCTGATCGAAGTGGTGGCTGGCCTTGTGGCAGAGCAGCGTCCCGCTGGCCTGCTTGAGGCCGTGCCACCGGCGGAAGTAGCTGGCCCCGTGGTCGAGATCGAGGAACTCCTCGTAGCTGACCGAGTAGAGGGGGCCGATCTCGCCGGCGAGCAGCAGCTCCTTGACCTTCATCGCGCCCGCCTCGTGGCGGGCGTTGAAGGTGACGTCCAGCTGCCGGCCGGTGCGCTTCTGCGTGTCCACGATCTGCTGCGCCTGGAAGTCGTGCGTGCAGAGCGGCTTCTCGCAGATCGGGTCGATCCCCAGCTCCATCGCCCGGCAGACGTACTCGGCGTGCGTCGAGTCGACCGTGGTGACGATCACCCGCTCGGCCTTCGTCGCGCGGACCATCTCGTCGAAGCCGGTGAAGGTCGGGATGGCCCCGCCGATCCAGCGCTGCGCCACCTTGACCCGGTCGGGATTGACGTCGCAGAGGCCCACGATCTCGACCCGGTCACCCTGGTCGCGCAGCAGGTTCATCCCCCAGGTCGTCGTGCCCCGGATGCCCGTGCCCACGATGGCGACCCGCGTCCTGGCCGCCCGTCCGCCAAAGGCCACGAGGGAAGGCGAGACCGCCGCCCCGGCAATTCCCATCGCACCGTACTTGCAGAACTCCCGCCGGTCGATTGTCGTCTTCATGCCGCTCACTCTAGCAGAAGGAAGCAAGTGCGGTGCAGTGGCCGGGCGTTTCGCCTGTGACAGAGCCCACTTGGGTATACTCCCTGGGCATGAACCCAGCGACACCGAGGTCTCGACACTCGATCAGCCGCCGGCGGATGCTCCAGACGGCGGGTCTTGCCGCTCCCGCCGCCCTTTCGGTCCCGTCTCTGGCGTGGGCCGGCCGCCCAGGGCAGCAGGAGGCCAGCGAAGGGACCACCGACCCGCCGCCGCTGCGCCGCCTCCCGCGCATGGTGCACGACCATTTCGTCTCGCTCGTGCGCGAGGCCGAGGCCGCGGGGCACGCTCGCCCGGCGTCGCTTGCGACGCGGGCCGACGCCGAACGCTACGTGCGCGACACGCGGCAGCGAATCCGCGAGTGCTTCGGTCCGTTCCCCGAGCGGACGCCCCTCAACGCAAGGGTCACCGGCACCGTCGAGCGCGACGCGTACCGCATCGAGAAGGTGATCTTCGAGAGCCGTCCGGGCTTCCCGGTGACGGCCAACCTGTACGTGCCGCGCGGCCGGCGATTTCCCCTGCCCGGTGTCGTCGGCACCTGCGGCCACTCGGTCGAGGGGAAGGCAGCCGAAGCCTATCAGAGCTTTGCGCAGGGACTGGCGCGCCAGGGTTACGTCACGCTCATCTTCGACCCCATCGGCCAGGGCGAGCGGCTGCAGTACGTGGACGAGCAGCTGCGCCCGCGGCGCGGCACCGGGACATCCGAGCACCTCTACGCCGGCAACCAGCAGTTCGTGGTGGGCGAGTTCCTCGGCACGTGGCGTGCGTGGGACGCGATGCGTGCCCTCGACTACCTGCTCGGCCGTCCCGAGGTTGACCGGCGCCATGTCGGCGTGACCGGGAACTCGGGCGGCGGGACGATGACGACCTGGCTGTGCGGCCTGGAGGACCGCTTCACGATGGCGGCGCCCGGCTGCTTCGTGACCACGTTCCGCCGCAACATGGAGAACGAGCTGCCCGCCGACACCGAGCAGTGCCCCCCGCGTGCCCTCGCGCTGGGCCTCGATCATGCCGACTTCATTGCCGCCTTCGCGCCCCGCCCGGTCATCCTCCTCGGGAAGGAGCGCGACTTCTTCGACATCCGCGGCCTCGAGGAGGCCTACGCGCGGCTGAAGCGCCTCTACCGGCTGCTCGGGGCCGAGAGCCAGATCGAGCTGTTCGTCGGTCCCACCGAACACGGCTTCACCCGCGAGAACCGCGAGGCGATGTACCGCTGGTTCAACCGCGTCACGGGCGTCTCGGACGCGACGGCGGAACCCGGGCTGACCATCGAGAAGGAGGAGACGCTGTGGTGCACGCCCCGCGGGCAGGTCGGCGGGTTGCGGCCACGGACCGTCTTCGACTTCACGCGCGAGCGGGCCGAGGACCTTCGCAAGCAGCGCCGCGCTCCCGAATCTGGCACGCTGAAGTCGCTCGTCCGCGAGGCGCTGCGCCTTCCCGTTGCCGAGCGCCCGCCGGAATACCGGATCTGGCGGCCGTCACTCTCGCGCCGGTACCCCAAGCCCCACGCCGCCACCTACGCCGTGGAGACCGAGCGCGGGATCTTTGCCGTCGTCTACCGGCTTGGCGACGAGCCGCAACTGTCACGTCCGCCGAGAGGAGCCAGCCGCGCTCTCCTGTACGTGTCGCACCGGTCCGCCGACGCGGAGCTTCGCGGCGAGCGATTCGTGGCAGGCCTGATGGAGGCCGAGCCGGCCACGCCGGTCTATGCCTGCGACGTGCGCGGCGTGGGAGAGTCGCTTCCGATCACCTGCGGTGACAATCCGTACAGCCCGTACGGCGCCGACTACTTCTACGCCGTCCACGGCCTGATGCTCGACCGGCCGTACGTCGGGCAACGGACGTTCGACGTCCTGAGGGTCATCGAATGGCTGGCGTCCTGCGGGCACGAGCACGTGCACCTGGCCGCGCGCGGCTGGGGGGCGCTGCCGGCCGCGTTCGCCGCACTGCTCGACGACCGCGTCGCCCAGGTGACGCTGCTGAACGCGCTCACGTCGTACGGCGAGGTGGCCGAGTCGAGCGAGTACGGCTGGCCGCTGTCCACGTTCCTGCCCGGCGTGCTGAAAGGCTTCGACCTGCCCGACTGCTACCGCGCCCTCGAGGCGAAGCGGCTGCGCCTCATCGAGCCCTGGGGGGCGTCGGCGGGCGGGCCGCGCTGAACACCCGTCGTACGCGCCGGTCCCAACCCTTCCACGCGCGGACACGTGCTGAGCTGCGACGAGCGCGCCGGCACAGGTGGCGCGTGGAAGCCCCGCCGTCGGAGCACGCTATAATCGCTCGAGGGATCCCAGAGTCCAATGAGCGAGGGGGAACCGGCCCAGGCCGCACGCGTGAGCGACCTGGCCCAACGACTCGCCGACAGGGTGGTGGGGCAGCGCGAGGCGCTGGAGAGGATCGTGCCGTATCTGCAGATGTACGAGGCACGCCTCAACCCTCCCGACCGCCCGGCGGGGATCTTCCTGCTGCTCGGTCCCACCGGCACCGGCAAGACCCGTACGGCCGAGGCCGTCGCCGAGGTGCTGCACGGCAGCCCCAAGCACCTGCTGAAGGTGGACTGCGCTGAGTACCAGTCCGACCACGAGGTCGCCAAGCTGATCGGTGCGCCGCCCGGTTACGTCGGCCACCGCGAGACCAAGCCGATCCTCACGCAGGAACGGCTCCTCGGAGTGGTGACGCCCGAGTGCGACCTGGCCGTCGTCCTCTTCGACGAGATCGAGAAGGCGGCGCCGGCCTTCACGGCGCTGCTGCTGGGGATTCTCGACCGCGGGACGCTGCGCCTCGGCGACAACACGTCGGTGAGCTTCGAGAAGAGCCTGGTGTTCATGACGAGCAACGTCGGCGCCCGCCAGATGCTGAACGTGGTTCGTCCGCCGATCGGCTTCCAGGGCGTCGAGCGCCGGTCGCCGGCCAGCATCGCCGCCCGGTTGAGGTCGGCAGGCCTCGAAGCGATGCGGCGCCGCTTCTCGCCCGAGTTCGTGAACCGCCTCGACGCCATCATCATCTACCACCCGCTCGATGCCGCCGCGCTTGCGGGGATCCTCGACCATCACATCGGCGAGCTCCAGGAGCACGTCCACAACCGCCTCCGCGAGCGCTCGTTCGAGATCGTCGTCGAGCCCGACGCCCGGGAGCTGCTGCTGGCGCGGGGAACGAGCGACGAGTACGGGGCGCGCGAGCTGAAGCGGACCGTGCACCGCATGCTGACACAGCCACTCGCGGCGCTGGTTGCCGACGGCGGCGTGCCGCCCGGCGGGGCCGTGCGGGTGGGGGTGGCTGAGGGCGGGGAGAGTCTTGCTTTGCGCGCCGAAGCGCCAGCGCCCGCTTCGACGCATCCCGCGACCTCGAGCCCCGTGGTCCTGGTGATCGACGAGAACAACGACCTGCGCCGGATGCTCGCGCACGCGCTGTCGGGCGTGGGCATCGAGTCTGAAACGGCCGGGAGCGCCGCCCAGGCACGCGAGCTGGCGGCCGCCCATCCTCCCGACCTCATCGTCGTGGACCTGATGTTGCCCGACGGCGAGGGCCTCTCGGTGGCGATGGATCTGCTGCAGGCGGCCCCGCGGCTACGGGTCGTGGTGACGAGCGGCGCCGAGCTGTCGGCCGAGGAAGCGGCGCTGTGCGAGCAGTACG
Source organism: Vicinamibacterales bacterium (assembly GCA_029974175.1). Taxonomy (GTDB): domain Bacteria; phylum Acidobacteriota; class Vicinamibacteria; order Vicinamibacterales; family Fen-181; genus JARKSS01. Next base: position 3,369 of record JARKSS010000020.1, on the reverse strand, counting down.
ACTTCCCGGTGCTGAGAAAGCCGTTCCTTCCCGAGGATGCGGTGAACCTCGTCCGCGCCGCCCTTCAGCAGTCGCGGGCCGCCGGCAGCTAGCCCCGGATCATCCCGGAGGGCCCGGGACAATCATCACCTTCATTCCCTCGCGGCGCACCGCCGCCTCGAAGGCTTGCGCAGCCTCGGCCAGCGGGAAGGTGTGGGTCACGCCCGACCGGACGTCGATGGCGCCGCTGGCGACGAGGCCGATCGCCTCGGGGTAGGTCTCCTTCATGCGGCGGGCCCAGGCCAGCGTCAGCCCCTTGCGTCGCGCGCTCGAGGCACTGACCGAGGTGCGCGGGCCGCTCGGGATGCCCCCGAGAACGATTCGCGCCCCGGGCCTGACCGCGTCCACCGCGGCATCGACCGCGGCGTTGTCGCCGGCCGCCTCGATTGCCACGTCGAGGCCGCGCCCGTTGGTGAGATCGCGGATGGCGGCCGCCTCGCAACCGTTCGCGACCACGGTTGTCGCGCCCTTTGCCGCCGCCGCGGCGAGCCGGTGCGGGCGCGAGGCCAGTTCGGTCGCGACCACCTGCGAGGCTCCCCGGTGGAGGGCCAGCTGGATCGTCAGCCACCCGATCGGGCCGCAGCCGAAGACGCCGACCGTTGTGCCGCGCTCGATGTGGGCGAGGTTGCAGGCGTGGATCGCCACGCCGAGCGGCTCCAGCATCGCGCCGTCGGCATCGGAGAACGTGTCGGGCAGCGGGTGGAAGTTGCGGCTGGGCCACGCGATCCACTCCTGCAGCGCGCCGTCCACGTCGTGCCCGGCGAAGACGACGCTCTCGCAGAGGTTGGGATGGCCGCAGCGGCACAGCTCGCACGCGCGGCACGGGATGGCCGGATCCACCGCGACGCGCACGCCGTCCTGTGTCACGCCGGCGAATTCGTGGCCGGGGACGAGCGAACGCACGACGTTCGTCCCGCCGATGCCGCCCTCGTCGAACCAGTGGATGTCGGAGCCGCAGATGCCCACGGCCGTCACGCGGACCAGTTCTTCTCCCGCGGCCGGCCGGGGCATCTCCTCGTCGCCGATCCGCAGGTCCCGCCGTCCCCAGAGTCGCGCCGCCTGCATCCCTGCTCCTTTCCTGACCCGGTCCTTAGCCCGTCGCTCGGTTCAGTTCACTATGCGCCGGGCCGCAGCACGGGGCTTCCGCCCCGTTTCTGCTCTCTTCATTCTTCCTTTGGCATTATGCATTCAGGCCGCGCTTCCTGGCGGCCTGCCAGCCCAGGCACGGTTTCCCACGCGCCCCGCCGCACGAGTTGTGTGACACTGGGGGACGGGTTCCCCACGCGCAACCTGTGTTCGCCGGCGGGCGCCGGAAGGAGAAGCATCGATGGAGTCGATGGCCGAGGCGGTCCGTGGTCGCGTGCTGTGGTACGAGCTGATGACGACCGACGTGAAGGGCGCCGAGGCGTTCTACACCGACGTCGTCGGGTGGTCGGTGTCGCCGTTCGAGGACTCGCCCGACTACTACGGCGTGTGGACGCGGAAGGACGGGACGGGCATCGGCGGCGTGATGGCGATTCCCGAGGGGATGACGTTCCCTCCGCACTGGGGGATGTACATCGGCGCGCCGAAGCTCGAGGAGACGGTGGCCGCCATCGAGCGGCTTGGCGGAAGCGCGCTGACCGACGTCATCGAGGTGCCGCAGGTGGGACGATTGCGGACGATGCGCGATCCGCAGGGCGCGGCGTTTTCGCTGCTCGAGCCCGCCATGCCCGAAGCCCCGGCCGACCGCGAGCCGGAGATTGGCGACGCGTCGTGGCACGAGTTGTACACCAGCGATCCCGAGGCAGCCCTGCAGTTCTACAACCAGCTGTTCGGCTGGGCGCCGACCGAGGCGCTCGACATGGGGCCCATGGGGAAGTACCTCATGTTCGGCCGGGGACAGGGCTTCGGGGGCGGCATCATGAAGAAACCCGCCGGGATGCAGGCGCCCCCGGCCTTCTGGGGCTTCTACTTCCGCGTGCCCGACGTGCACGCCGCGGTCGAGCGCGTCAAGGCCGGCGGCGGCAAGGTGCTGAACGGCCCGATGGAGGTGCCCGGCGGCGACTGGGCGGTCAACTGCTTGGACCCCCAGAGTGCCGCCTTCGGCCTCCACCACACGAAACAGTAGGAGGCTGTCTCACGGAGCAGGGCTTCGGCCCTGCTCCGCCCGGCCGCTCGACTGCCTCTCCTGTTCCTCCAGCCTCTCCACCAACGAGGCGTACCGCTCGAAAGCCCCCTCGCCGATCTCGCGGCGCTCCATTTCTTCGAACTCGTGTGCGAGCGCCTCTCGCTGCTCGCGCACCGGGAAGGTGGCCGCCGTCACCCTGGCCAGGCAGTCGTCCTCCTTCACGATGTGTTCGCGGAGGAGGTTGATGTACGACCGCGCCTGCCGGATGAAGTCCAGGCGGGCGCTGGCGTCGCCGGCCGTCCAGCGGTCGATGGCCGCTGCCATCTTCCCTACCCGCACGCGCGCCAGACCGTGCTCGCTCACCAGCCCGCAGCCGGGGAAGAATCCCTTCGCGTCGATCGCGGGAAAGAGGATCCGCTCCTCCTTCAGGTGGTGCGTGCGGTCCGCGAACTCGCGGATGAAGCAAAGGAGCTCCCGGGCGAACGCGGGATCGAGCGTCTTCGTCCGAATGGCCTCGTCGCAGCATCGGCCGAGCAGGTCGAGGGCGCGTTCGATGAGCCGGTGCTCCCGGGCCAGCGTGGCGTAGGGCAGCAGTTCGGTCAACGTGGGGGTGATGTCCATGGCGTGTCCCTCGTGAATTGTCGAACGGCTCACCGGTGGAGCGTTATGACCTGTGTCACCGGCCGGCGCACCTGCCCTCGCCAGCTCTTGCGTTTCCTGCCGTTCGCCGCCATGATTGCGCCCTCGGTGCGGATCGATAGCCGGACCGGGGGGAGGGTCGCAATGTCACGAACGCCTGCAAGGAGCCTGGTGACCATGATGGTCTTCTTCGCCTCGGTGGGCCTGGCCGCGTTGCCGTCCGACCCGCCGCAGCTCGGCAAGAGCCCGCTCGCGGAGGTCATCGCCGCGATGACCCCCGAGGAGAAGGCCGCGATCGTCGTCGGAACCGGCATGAGCCTGCCGCCGGGGATGAGCGGCGGCGCGGGCCTGCAGGCTCCCGTGGTCGGCGAGACGATCAAGGGGGTTCCGGGGGCGGCCGGGACCACCTTTCCGATCGCGCGCCTGGGCATCCCGGCCGTGATCCTCGCCGACGGTCCTGCGGGGCTGCGCATCCAGCCGAAGCGGCCCGGCGAGTCGCGCACCTACTACTGCACGGCGTTCCCGATCGCCACGCTGCTCGCCTCGTCGTGGGACGTCGATCTGGTGGAACGGGTGGGCCG
>JARKSS010000006.1 GCA_029974175.1 Vicinamibacterales bacterium | reverse complement strand
CAAGATCGACGGCACGCTGGTCTGCTACTGCGGCCCGCGCCAGCTGCCGGCCATCCTCGACGCGATGCTGTCCCACGGTTGGGACCCCGCCGGCCCGGCCGCCCTCGTCGCCAACGGGACGATGCCGGCGCAGGAGACGGTGGCGGCGACGCTCGGCGAGCTGGCCCGCCAGGCGCGCGAGCCCCGGTTCCGCGAGCCGGCGCTGCTGATCGTCGGCCGGGTGATCGGCCTCCGCGAGCACCTGCGCTGGTTCGACGCGCGGCCGCTGTTCGGCAAGCGCGTGGTCGTCACGCGCCCGCGCGAGCAGGCCGTCGAACTGGTCGAGATGCTCGAGGCCCTCGGCGCCCTGGTCATCGAGGCGCCGGCCGTCCGCATCGTCCCCCCCGACGACTTCGGTCCGATGGACGAAGCGATTGCCTCGGTGGGGCATTACGACTGGATCGTGTTCACGAGCGTGAACGGGGTGGACTACTTCCTCCAGCGCCTGCAGGCGGGCCCGCACGACGCGCGCGTCCTGGCGGGCGTGAAGCTGTGCGCGGTGGGGCCGGGCACCGCTGAGCGACTGGCGAAGTACTGGCTGAAGACGGATCTCATGCCGGGCGAGTATCGCGTGGAGGCCGTGGTCGCCGCTCTGCGCGGCGAGGGCGCGATCGAGGGCAGGAAGTTCCTGCTGCCGCGCGCCGACACGACGCGCGAGGTGCTCGGCGACGAGTTGAGGCGCCTGGGAGCCGAGGTCACCGAGGTCACCGCGTACCGCAGCGTGGCCGTCGAGCCCGAACGGGAACACGAGCCGGACATCTTCCGGATGCTGCTCGACCGCCAGGTGGACGTCGTCACCTTCACGAGCGCGTCCACGGTCGGCAATTTCTGCCGTCTCTACGGGACCGACGCGGTGGCCGACCTGCTGAGTTCGGTCGCCATCGCCTCGATCGGGCCGGTGACGGCCGAAGCCGCGCAGCAGTGCGGCATCCGCACGTCGATCATGCCCTCGGAATACACGATCCCCGCGCTGGTGCGCGCCATCGTCGAGCACTTCGAGCGGGCACCCTCTGTGGCCACATGACGAAGACACGACGCTGGACGAAATCCGCCAGGCTGTACTCGCGCGCGCAGCGCATTTTGCCCGGGGGCGTGGACAGCCCTGTGCGCGCCTTCAGCGCGGTCGGCGGCGATCCCCTCTTCATCCGGCGCGCCCGCGGCGCCGAGGTCGTGGACGCGGACGGCCACCGCTACATCGACTACGTGATGTCGTGGGGGCCGTTGATCCATGGGCACGCACCCCGCGGGCTCGTCGCGGCGCTCGCGCGGACGGCGAAGGATGGTACGAGCTTCGGGGCCCCGACCGAGCTCGAGATCAAGCTGGGCGAGAAGGTGCGGTCGCTCATGAAGTCGGTCGAGCGCGTCCGGTTCGTCAGCTCCGGCACCGAGGCCGTCATGAGCGCCGTCCGGCTGGCGCGGGCGGCCACGGGCCGCGACCGGATCGTCAAGTTCGAGGGGTGCTATCACGGTCACGCCGACCCGTTTCTCGTGAAGGCGAGCTCGGCCGCCACCAGCCACGGCACGCCGACCAGCCCGGGGGTACCGCGCAAGACGGTGCAGCACACGCTGGTGGCCAAGTACAACGACCTGCGGTCGTGCGAGCGGCTGTGCGAAGGCTTCGGCCCACAGATCGCGGCCATCGTCGTCGAGCCGCTCGCCACGAACATGGGCGTCGTGCCCCCAGCCGACGGCTTCCTCGCCGGGCTGCGCGCCCTGTGCGATCGCCACGGCATCCTGCTGGTGTTCGACGAGGTGGTCTCGGGCTTCCGGGTGGGGCTTGGCGGCGCGCAAGGCCTCTGGGGCGTGCGGCCCGACCTGACGTGCCTGGGGCAGATCATCGGCGGCGGCCTGCCCGTGGGCGCCTACGGCGGGCGCGAGGACCTGATGGAATTCGTTTCGCCGGCGGGACCGGTCCACCAATCGGGTACGCTGGCGGGCAACCCGCTCGCGATGGCAGCAGGCCTCTGGTCGCTCGGCGCCTTGACGCGCCCGCTGTACCGGCGCCTGGCGCGGCTCGGTGCGATGCTTGCCACAGGGTTGGCCGACGCCGCGCGGGACGCCGGCGTGCCGCTCCAGGTCAACGCGGTGGGGTCGTTGCTCACGCCCTTCTTCACCGACGGCGCCGTCCGGGATTACGCCTCGGCCCTGCGGGCGAACAGCCTTCAGTACGCGACGTTCTTCAAGGCCATGCTGGCGAGAGGCGTCTACCTTCCGCCCTCACAGTTCGAAGCCTGGTTCCTCTCGGCCGCGCACACCGAGACGTCGGTCCGCAAGACGGTCGCAGCCGCCCGCGAAGCGATGCGCGAGGTGGCAGAGATGTGACAGTCGGGCGCCCTGGCGGCCATGGAGACCGGCGAGCGCACGCCGGCACGGAGGACGGCGCTACTTGACGGTCGTCCGCACCTCGAAGGCTGGCGGATTCTCGATGTGCTTCTTCACCGCGCAGTGGCTCGCCGCCCTGACGAGCGCGTCGTAATAGCGTTCGGGAAAAGTCGGCGGCACCTCGATATCGAGGCCGAGCTTCGTCACCATGCCTGTCCGGGGGTCGGTTTCGGTTCGCTGGACGATCCGGATCCCCTCGGTGGGGAGTCCGCGCTGGCGACAGAATCCGAGCACGTAGATCCCGGCGCAGGTGGCGATCGACGCGAGGAACAGCGAGAAGGGCGCCGGGGCCAGGCCCTCACCCCCCGCGTGCGGCGGCTGGTCGGTCTGGACGGTGAACGGGCCGAACTGCGCATCCACCCGGGCCCCCCCCGGGAAGGTGACGGTCATCTCCATGATTGCCAGTGCTCCTTGAGGCAGGGGGCGAGCGCCCCCGCCTCAAGGATGCAGGCGAGCGGGAAAAGGTAACGGAGGAAGAGCGCCGCGTCCTGCTACCGCACGGTGAGCGGCGAGTCGAACCGGAGCCGCAGGACGGTGCCCACCGGCAGCGTCACGTCCTTGCCCTCGGTCGCCGCGATGGTGCCACCGCCGCCGATCAGGATGCCGGCGAGGACCCCCTTGAACCCGCCGAGGATGCCGCCGATGATGGCGCCGACGCCCGCGCCCGCGCCAATCCGGCCCGCCTCGCCGCGAATCCCCTCGCTCTCGAGTGCCTGCGTCACGGTGGCGTGGATCGGGTAGGCCCGGCCGTTCACGGTGATCCGGTCGAAGCTCAGCGTCAGCCGGCCCGTCCGGTTCAGCCGTCCCGCCTTGTCGACGGCACTCACGAACCCCCGCACGAGCGACCCGGCCGGGATGAGCACCTTGCCGCCCTCGACGAGGTCAACGACGGTGGTCGCCTCGAAGCGGTCCTCCACCTTCGCGTCGTCCGAGCTGAGGCGCTGCTGCAGGCGGACGTCCAGCTCGGTCCCGACGGGCACCTCGTTGGGGTGGGGCCGTGGTGCCCTGGCGAACCGGCTCGGGCGGCACCTCGGCGGGCGGCGTCTCGGCGGACGGCGCCGGGATCGGTGCCTGGCGGGCCGTGTCGGCGGGCGCCGTGCTGCTCTCGCCGCGAGCACGCTGGCGCAGGCTGTTGATCCGGTCCCTGATGTCGGTGTACTCGGAGCGAGGCACGTCGCCCTCGCGGCGCAGCTTCACTTTCAGGTAGATGACCTCTTCCCTCAGCAGGTCGAGATCGTCCTGCAGCCGGTCGGCGAGGGCCGCGTCGCGTGAGCGCAGCCGGGACAAATCGCTGCCCGCGTCGTAGACCTCGTCCTGCAGCCGCTGGATATCAGCGGTGGTCACGGCGCCTTGAGCGCCGGCGACAGCCGGAATCCCAAGGCACGCGGCCAGCACGACCGCTCCGAACAAGGCGCCCCTTCCAAGGATCAGCCCTCGCATCCGGTCCTCCTCTGTCATTGGAGAATGGCCCAGACAGTGTATAACCGAACCTGCCGGGGAGCCAACTCGCCCAACCCCACACAGACTGACGGCCTGGGCCACTGAGTCCCAACTCGCCTGCCCACACACAGGCGGAACGCCTGTGCCACTTGGCTGTACCGCTGCCGCCGCGTCACTGGGCTATCATCGTCGTATGGCCCGGCATCAGACCGTAGGAGTGCGCATCGGAGGGATCCAGGTGGGCGGCGGCGCCCCTGTCGTCGTGCAGTCGATGGCCAACACCGACACGGCCGACGTCGAGGCGACCGTCCGGCAGAACCTGGAGCTGGCGCGGGCCGGGTCGGAGATGCTTCGCATCACGGTGAACCTGCCCGAGGCCGCTGCGGCGGTCCCCGAGATCAAGCGGCGGCTGGTCGATCAGGGGTGCACCGCGCCGCTCATCGGCGACTTCCACTACAACGGCCACCTGCTGCTCACGCGCTATCCCGAGTGCGCCCGGGCCCTCGACAAGTACCGCATCAACCCGGGTAACGTCGGGTCAGGGCACCGGCGCGACGAACGGTTCGCCACGATCTGCGCCGTGGCCCGGGACAACGGGAAGCCGGTCAGAATCGGCGTGAACGGCGGCTCGCTGAACCAGGAACTGGTGATGCGCCGCATGCAGGAGAACACCGACCGCGACCTGGGACTCTCGTCCGAGGAGATCGTCAATGAATGCATGGTGATCTCGGCGCTCGAGTCCACCGAGCTGGCGCTCGCCGCGGGGCTTCGCGAAGACCAGATCGTCATCTCGTGCAAGGTCTCGCGCCCGCGCCACCTGGTGGCGGTCTACCGCGACCTCGCGTCGAAGACGCGGCAGCCGCTGCACCTCGGGCTCACCGAAGCAGGGATGGGCACCAAGGGGCTGGTGTGGTCGTCGGCGGCGATGGGCATCCTGTTGAACGAGGGGATCGGCGACACGATCCGCGTGTCGCTCACGCCACGACCAGGGGGCGACCGGCGCGAGGAGGTCTACGCCGCGTGCGAGCTGCTGCAGGGCCTTGGCCTGCGCTCGTTCTCCCCGAGCGTGACGGCGTGCCCGGGGTGCGGCCGAACTACCAGCACGACCTTCCAGGAGCTGGCCGAGCGCATCCAGGGATACGTCCGCGAGAAGATGCCCGAGTGGAAGGCGCGCTACGCCGGCGTCGAGACGATGACGCTCGCTGTGATGGGGTGCGTGGTGAACGGCCCGGGCGAGTCGAAGGCAGCCAACATCGGGATCAGCCTGCCGGGCACCGGTGAATCACCGAACTGCCCCGTCTACATCGACGGCCAGCATTTCACGACGCTGCGCGGCAACTACGCGGAGCTGTCGGAGGCGTTCCGCAGGCTGGTGGACGACTACGTGGAGACAAAGTACGGAGGAGCCGCGGGCTAGCAGCCGCAGAGCTCCGGCAAGCCGCCAGGCCAAGCCCGCATTTCGCCCACGACGGTCGATCCAACGGTCGCCCTACTGGACCTTCTTGAACCTCAGGTCCCAGACCCGTTCGCCGCTGATGCTCATCTCCACGACCCGGCCCTCTTCGCGGTGGAAGCGCACGGTGCCGAGGCCGGGCGCGTTGAAGGCATCGGCGTAGGTGGGCTTCAGCGCGATCAGCAGGTTGGGCCGTCGCCACAGCTTCAGCTCACCCTTCTGCACGACCGCCCCGTACACCGCCTCGGCCTCCTCGCTCGCGTAGACGCCCTCCAGCGCGCGCAGGTCCTCCGCGGAAGGCCGAGCGCGCTCGACGCGCTCGTAACGCTCCTTCAGGCCATTCGCGTGCCGGAGGATGGCTGTCCGCTCGTTCTCGAAAGCGATCTCGCGGGCGCCGTCCGCGACGGCGAACCGGCCGTGCCCGGTCGCAACCAGGCCCGGGCCCCCCTCCACGCGAAGCCTGTCGTCTTCGCGAACGATGTCGAACGCCCGCCCCGTGAGCTCGCTCCGGTACAGCCCGACCCAGGCGTTCAGGAACGCCGGCGCCACCGGGGCCGGCCTGACGGTCGCCGGCTTGGTTCCGAGCAGGAGATCGGCGATGCCCCGCGCCCGGGCCTCTGCCCCGGCACCGCTCACGTTGCAGAGCACGGCGATTGAGAGCCGGTGCTCGGGGTATCGTGCCAAGTACGCCTCGTACCCGGCCGTGGCCCCGCCGTGGCCGACCTCGGCGACGCCGTTGTAGGTGGTCAGGAACAGCCCGAGCCCGTAGTCCAGCTTCTCGCCCGTCACCAGCGTCGCCGGCTCCACCTGCTGGCGGGCGAGGACCCCGTCCGGACCTTCCCCGTCGAACCTCGTGTTCCACCGCAGCAGGTCGCCGACCGTGGTCAGCAGGCCACCGTTCCCGTGTGCATCCTCGAACGGCATGCGCGTACGGAAATCCTTGCCGTCGGGCGCGTAGGCGATCGCCCGTCCCTTGACGATCCTCGCGTGGTCGTCGCGCCACGACGTGCGCGAGAGGCCGAGCGGCTCGAAGAGGCGCCGCCTGCAGAACTCGGCAAACGGCATCCCCGCGACCCGGGAGACGACGATGGCGGCCAGGTTGTAACCGGTGTTGCTGTAGGACCAGTTCGAGCCGGGCGCGAAGTTCAACGACCGCTGCCGGGCGGCGATCTCGAGCACGTGCGTCTGGGTGTGCGCCCGCGTGCCCCTCGGCCACCCCCCGATCGCCGTAATCTCGCCCCAGTCGCGAAGCCCCCCGGTGTGCGTCAGCGCGTGACGCAGCGTCAGCGAAGCGTTGTGCTCGGGAAGCTCCGGCACGTACCGGCGGACCGGATCGTCGATCGAGAGCTTGCCGTCACGGGCGAGCAGGAGAACGGCTGCGGCCGTGAACTGCTTGGCGATCGAGCCCGCCTCGAAGATCGTGTCGGGCCGGTTCGGCACCTCGCGCTCGAGGTCCGCCATCCCGTAGGCCTTCTCGAAGACCGTCTGCCCGGCACGGGCGACGCCTACCGCGCAGCCCGGGGTGGACAGCGTGAACCGCGAGAAGAGCGCGTCGATCCGGGCTTGCTGTTCCGGCGGAAGGACCTGTCCGTGCGCGCGCGCCGGGACGCAGGCGAGGATGGCGAGGACGGCAAGCCCGATGAGGGCACGGGGCACGGTGGGAGGCCGGCACATGCCGGCGATTGTACCGCCCCGGGCGCGCCGGGGGATCTACCGCCAGAACATCAGGCGCTCGACCCACTGGATCCGGGTCAGGTCGTTGTAGATCACGGTGACCATCAGGATCATCAGCAGGAAGAACCCGGCCAGCAGCAGCTGCTCCTTCACCTTCATGCTGAGGTCGCGCCGCGCGAGCCCCTCGATCGCCATGATGAAGATGTGCCCACCGTCGAGAACGGGGATGGGGAGCAGGTTCAGAATGCCCAGGTTGAGGCTGATCGAAGCCATCAGGCTCAGCAGCGCGATGAACCCGGCGGCGGCGTACTCTCCCGACAGCTGCGCGATCGCCACCGGCCCCATCAACTGCTTCGGCGACGTCTCGCGGGTCAGGAGCCCGCCGAGCGTCCTGAAGATCAACCCGCTGAACTCGTAGTTGCGCTGCAGGCTCATCCGCAGCGCCTCGAGGGGACCCGGGTCGATCGTCTTCAGTTCCTCGCCGATGGAGATGCCGATGATGCCCTTCTCGCCGCGCTTCTCCGGCGTCACGACCACGTCGACCGCCTGGCCGTCGCGCCGCACCGTGATGGTAATCGGCTCGCCGGGGTGCGCGGCGATGGCATCCGACAACTGCTGGGATACGCTCATCGGCTGGCCATTCACCGCCAGCACCACGTCGCCCGGCCGGATGCCGGCCCGGTCGGCGGGATCGCCCTTCACGACGGAGATCACGCTCGGGTGCACGTCCGGGAAGACCCCGATGTCCCCGACCTCGTACTTCGTCTGCGGGTCGGGCGTCACCTTCAGCGTGATCGTCTGCCCATCGCGCACCAGCTCGACCGGGACCTCGCGGTTGGCCTTCGTCCCAATCGCGATCGACAGGTCCTCCCACGTGGCCACCTCGCGCCCCGACACCCGCACGATCCGGTCGCCGCGCTGGATGCCCGCGCGCTCGGCGGGCGACCCGGAGGCCACCGATCCGATCACCGGCGGCCGGTCGATGAAGGCCGGCACCTGGGCGCCCTGGAGGAGCACGACCCACATGAGGACGATGGCCAGCAGCACGTTCATCGCCGGCCCCATGATCAGCACCTGGAACCGCTGCCACTTGCTCTTCGACAGGAACTCGTCGTCCTTCCCGCTGCGCGGATCGTCGGGCGACTCGCCGGCCATCTTGACGTAGCCCCCGAGCGGGATGGCGCTGATCGCGTACTCGGTGTCGCCGCGCCGGAACGAGAACACCTTCGGACCGAAGCCCAGCGAGAAGGTGATCACGCGGACGCCAATCCGCCTGGCCGCGATGAAGTGGCCCAGCTCGTGAACGAAGATCAGCACGCCCAGGACGAAGACGAACGCCAGGATGGTGGTCACGGGGACACCCTCATACCTTCAATGCGAGGTCTGCCGCCACCTCGCGGGCTCGCGCACGCGCCTGCCGGTCGATGGCGCGAACCGCCTCGAGTGAATCCACTGGCCCGCCATCGTGGGCCTCCATCGCGCGCGAGATGACCTCGGGAATCGCCGTGAACTTCAGCTGGCCGCCGAGGAACGCCTCCACCGCCACCTCGTTGGCCGCGTTCAGCACGACCGGCAGCCCCCCCGGCCCACGAAGGGCCTGGTAGGCCAGCCCGAGGCAGGGAAAGCTCTGGTGGTCGGGCGCGTGGAAGTCGAGCCTCCCGCAGGCGGTCAGGTCGAGGCCCGGCAGCGGCGAAGCCCAGCGCTCGGGGTACGAGAACGCATACTGGATGGGCAGCCTCATGTCGGTCACGCCAAGCTGAGCAAGGATCGAGCCGTCCACCAGCTCGACCATCGAGTGCACGACCGACTGCGGGTGAATCACCACGTCGATGGCGTCGGCAGGCATGGCGAAGAGCCAGTGGGCCTCGATCACCTCCAGCCCCTTGTTCATCAGCGTCGCCGAATCGATCGTGATTTTCCGGCCCATCCGCCAGGTTGGTTGCCGGAGGGCGACTTCGGGACCCACGTGGTCGAGCCCCACTCGCGACCGGCCGCGAAACGGCCCCCCCGACGCGGTGAGAACCAAGCGGCGCACCTCCTCGCACCGACGCCCGGCCAGGCACTGGTGGATGGCGTTGTGCTCGCTGTCCACCGGAAGGATGGCCACGCCCCGCCGCCGCGCCGCCTCCGTCATCAAGCCGCCGGCCATGACGAGCACTTCCTTGTTCGCCAGGGCGATGGTCTTGCCGGCTTCGATGGCAGCCAGCACGGCCTCGAGGGCGGCCGTCCCGGACGAGGCGCACAGCACGATGTCGGCGTCAGGGTAGGTCGCCACCTCCAGCAGCCCGGCGGCTCCGCCGGCGGCGATCCTCGTTCCCGTCCCCCGAAGAGCGGTCGAGGCAGCCGCCAGGGCGCTCGCCGACGCCATCGAGACGAGCGCCGGCCTGAAGCGCTCGGCCTGCTCGCACAGCAGCGCCGCGTTGCTCCCCGCGGCCAGCGCCACGGCCTGCAACCGGTCGGAGTGCGCCTCGATCACCGACAGCGCGCTGCGGCCGATCGACCCGGTTGACCCGAGGATCGCGATTCGTCTCACCACGGCCTGCCGCGAAGCTCCTTCATACCGCGTACCGAAGAAACAGGTAGAAGCCAGGCGCCGCGAACAACAGCGAGTCAATCCGATCAAGGACGCCGCCGTGGCCCGGGATCAGCGCCGAGCTGTCCTTGACACCTGCGCTCCGCTTGAGGAGCGACTCGAAGAGGTCTCCGACGATGCCGAGCCCGACCAGCGTGAGGCTCACCAGGAACAGCCACCCGGGACCGACCGAGGGAAGCCACGCCTGTCCGGCCAGCGTCACGACCGGCGGGGTGACGAGCAGCGCGGCCGCCACGCCCTCCAGCGTCTTCTTCGGGCTGATGAGCGGCGACAGCGGCCGCCGGCCAAGCGTCCGCCCGCCGTAGTACTGCGCCGTGTCGCTCAGCACGCTGTTCAGCAGCAGCAGCAGCACCGCCTCGCGTCCCCAGCCGCCGTGCAGCGCCACCAGGGAGCCGAGCGGCAGCCCCAGGTAAAGCGCTGGCAACAGCGCCCCACCCACCTCGCCGAGGACGCCGGGCCCCGGGGCGCGCGAGGCCACGGCCACGCCGCCGACCACCACCATCGCGGCCAGCAGAGGCGCCTCGAGCGGCGTGCCAAGCCCGACGGCGGCACAGGTCGCCAGGGCGGCGACACCGGCGACCGCGAGCGGGACGTGCAGCCCCAGCGAGCGGGCCAGCCGGCCGTACTCGACGAGGGCCAGCACCAGGATGCCCTCGACCACGATCAGCAGGACCCACGCGGGCAGCAGCCAGACGCAGCCCAAGACCGCCAGGATGAGAACGGCGCCGCTCGAGAGTCGAACCATGAAGGGATTCAGCGGGGCTGGGCCGCGAGTGCGCGCGTGGGGCCGATTCCCCCGTAACGGCGGTCGCGCTTCTGGTACGCCACGATGGCCTCGAGCAGGTGCCGGCACCGGAAGTCGGGCCACAACGTGTCAGTCACCCAGATCTCCGAGTACGCGATCTGCCACAGCAGGAAGTTGCTCACCCGCATCTCGCCGCTGGTCCGGATCAACAAGTCGGGATCCGGCTGACCAGCGGTGTAGAGAAACTCGGAGAAGCGCCCCTCGTCGAGGTCGGAGGGCGCAAGGCCCGCCGCGATCGCCTGCCGCACCGCGTCCACGATCTCCGCCCGGCCGCTGTAGTTCAGCGCGATGTTGAACAGCATGCCGGTCTTGTCGGCCGTCCGCGCGGTTGCCTCGGCCAGCTCCTCCCTCACGTCGGGCGCCAGCCCCTCGGGGCGCCCAATCACGCGGAAGCGGATGTTGTTGTCCACCAGGGTCCCGATTTCCAGCCGGACGTACTGCTTCAGCAGCTGCATCAGCGTGGAAACCTCGGACCGGGGCCGCTTCCAGTTCTCGACCGAGAAGGCATACAGGGTCAGGACGCCGACGCCCAGCCGCGCCGAGGTTTCTACCGTCTCGCGCACGGCGTCGATGCCCGCCCGGTGGCCCTCCACCCGCGGCAGGTGACGCATGGCCGCCCAGCGGCCGTTGCCGTCCATGATCAAGGCAACGTGGGCAGGCAGGCGGCCGAAGTCAATCTGTCGGGCCAGCGCCTCCTCCGGGGAGCCGGGCGCCAGCCGCGCCAAGAGTTGTTCGAGAGGCATACACCTCGGAGAGGCAGATCTTGATCTTACACGCCGCGTCCGTCAGTAGCCAACTCTGACGAGAAACAGGCCGCAGGCCGGCGCCGTGGGCCCCGCCTGCCCGCGGGCGCCCTCGCGGAGCACCTCGCCCAGCCAGGAAGGCTCGCGCCGCCCCGCCCCGATCTCGACCAGGCTGCCGACAATCGCCCGAACCATGTGCCGCAGGAATCCGTCGGCAGTCACCTCGTAAGAGAAGAGGCGTGCGCCCGGTGTTCCGGTCGCCGCGGGCCTGAGCGCCTGGCCGAGCATCTCCGCCAGTCGGCATTCGGCAACAGCCGAGCGGGTGATGCGGCGCCGGGCGTGCGCGACCCCGGTGCCGGTGCTCTGAAAGGCGGCAAAGTCGTGCTCGCCCTCCAGCAACGGTGCGGCCGCCGCCATCGCGGCCAGATCGAGGGCGTAGGGAACCACCCACGCGAAGCGGCTGTCGAAGGGTCCCACGCGCCCCGACGCCAGCAAGTACCGGTAGGTCTTTTCGCGCGCCGAGTAGCGGGCGTGAAACCCTTCAGGCGCCTCGTCCACCGTGAGCACCCGCACGTCGGGCGGCAGCATCGCGTTGAGGGCGCGAAGCAGCTCGTCGGTGGAGATGGGGTGTTCAAGACGGACGCTGGCGACTTGGCCAAGGGCGTGCACGCCGGCGTCGGTGCGCCCCGACCCCGCAACGGCCACGGGCCGGCCCTCGATGCGGCCGAGGGCCTCCTCGAGCAGCCCCTGGATGGAGGTTCCCTCGGCCTGCCGCTGCCAGCCGACGAACCGGGTGCCGTCGTAGGCGAGGACGATCTTCAGGGTCCGTGCGCTCACCTGACCGCGACCTGACGCGATCCGGGCTTCGTCAGGGGCGCGCCCTGCGCGCACAGCGGGCACACGGCCGGCTCGTAGGTCGGGAGCGAAAGCGACATCAGCACGTGCAGCGGGACGTCGAGCGACGACACGCCGTTGCTCCGGTCTACGACCGCCGCCGCCGCTAGTACCTGCGCCCCCGCCGCACGCGCCACCTGCATCGTCTCGCGGGTGGAGCCGCCCGTCGTCACCACGTCCTCCACGACAACGACGCGCTCGGCCTCGGTCAGCGTGAACCCCCGCCGCAGGCGCAGCACGCCGTCCTCGCGCTCGGCAAAGATCGCCCGCGCCCCCAGCGCCCGCGCCACCTCGTGGCCGATGATCAGGCCGCCCAGGGCCGGCGAGAGCACCGTGGCGGGGCGAAGCTCGCGCAGCGGCTCGGCCAGCGCCTCCCCGAGCGTGGCGGCGTGGCGCGGGTGCTGCAGCACGAGGGCGCACTGCAGGTAGCCGGGGCTGTGCAGCCCGGACGAAAGGCGGAAGTGCCCGTCGAGCAGCGCAGAGCAGCGCCGGAACAGGTCCAGCAAGTCGTCACGATTCATGCGGTCATCCTAGTCCAATCCCGATCTCAATCCCAATCCCGATTCCTGGCGGGGGCGCCGCTGCGCCGCGAACCTCTGCCGGGCCCGCGCCACGGCCCCGCGCCGCCGTGAGAAACGCCGCCAGAACGCTTGCAGCACCTCGTGGCGCTGTTGCGCCCGGCTGACCCGTTCCTGTATACGAAAGGGCGTGAAGAAGCGGCCCGCAGATCTTGCCATCAACGGCGGCCCCCCGGCGTTCGCCGAGACCCTGCACGTGGGCCGGCCCAACATTGGCGACCGCGCACGTTTCCTCGAACGGGCCGCGGCCATCCTCGACCGCCGGTGGCTCACCAACGACGGCGAGATGGTGCGCGCGTTCGAGCGCGAGGTGGCCGCCGCGTGCGGGGTGCCGCACGTCGTGGCCGTGTGCAACGGCACCATGGCGTTGGCGCTGGCCTGCCGGGCCCTCGGGTTGACAGGCGAGGTGATCGTCCCGTCGTTCACCTTCCCTGCAACGGCCCACGTGCTCGAGTGGCACGGCCTGGTCCCTGTTTTCTGCGACGTCGATCCTGCGACCCACACCCTCGATCCCGACCGGGTGGAAGAACTCCTGTCCGACAGGACCTCCGCCATCCTGGGCGTGCACCTCTGGGGCCGGGCCTGTGACGTCGAGCGACTCGCGAGGCTGGCCGTCGGCCATCGCCTGGCCCTGCTCTTCGACGCCGCGCACGCGTTCGCCTGTCATACCGACGGCGTGCCCGTGGCGTCGCTCGGCGACGCGGCGGCCCTGAGCTTCCACGCGACGAAGATCGTCAACACCTTCGAGGGGGGCGCCATCGCCACCCACGACGCCGCACTCGCCGCCCGCCTGCGCCGCCTCAGGAACAGCGGGTTCGCGGGAATCGACCGCGTGGACGGGGTCGGCCTCAATGCGAAGATGACCGAGGTGTCGGCGGCAATGGGGTTGACCAGCCTCGAGTCGCTCGAGGTCTTCCTCGAGGCCAATCGCACCAACTACGCCGCCTACGCCTCGCACCTCGACGGTTTGCCCGGCATTCGCCTCGTGGACACGGGCACCAGCCGCGCGTACGTCGTCGTC
>JARKSS010000525.1 GCA_029974175.1 Vicinamibacterales bacterium | reverse complement strand
AGGCGAACCGGCGCGTCACCGGATCAAACAGGAACTCGATGGTGGCCTGGTCGCGGTAGTCGGCGGCGCGGCAGAAGCGGAGCGCGGCGTCCTGGAGGGCGGCCACGTCGGCCCCATCGAGAATTGGCGAGGGGGCCTCGGCCACCATCTTCTGGAAGCGCCGCTGGATGGAACAGTCGCGGATGCCGAGCGCCTGCAGCGTGCCATGGCGGTCGCCCTGCACCTGCACCTCCACGTGGCGCACGCCCTGCAGGTACCGCTCGATGAAGACGGTGGGGTCGCCAAAGCTTCGGTCGGCCTCGAGGCGCGCGTCGTCGTACGCGGCGCGCAGTCCGCGTTCGCCGGCGGCAAGGCGCACCCCGCGCCCGCCCGCGCCGGCCGCCGCCTTGACGAGCACCGGGTATCCGAGCTGCTGGGCGTGCAGCCAGGCCATGTCGAGCGTGGCCGCAGCCTCGCCTCCCCACGGGATGACCGGCAGGCCGGCCTCCTCGGCGACGCGCTTGGCCGACACCTTGTCGGCCACGCGGCGAAGCATCCGGCTGTCGGGACCGACGAAGAGGACCCCCAGCCGTTCACACAGCTCGGCGAAATCCGCCCGCTCGGCCACGAAGCCCCACCCGGGCCACACGGCCTCGGCCTGGACGGCCGTCAGCGCCTGCTCGAGCCGCGGGAAATCGAGGTAGGCCGACTTTCGCCGCCCGTCGGCCCCATCAAGGAAGGTGGCCGGGCCGAGGGCGAACGCTTCGTCGGCCTCGCGCACGAACCGCGCCCGGCGGTCGGGCTCGGTGAACAGGGCGATCGTCCGGATCGAGGTGCCTCGCTCGAGGTTGAACTCGCGGACGGCGTGGATAATGCGCATCGCCGGCTCCCCGCGGCTGAGGATGGCCAGGCGCTGGAAATCAACGGGCATCGTGACCTCTTGTCATGCCACGGCGGGCGCATCGGCCCGGTCCGGGATTCGGGGCCAGCCATTCTACCTTGGATTGTCCGCTTAGCCGGCGCGGCTGACACTCGTGCCCGTTTGCTGACACAGGCGTACGGCGCCGTTGTCCCCGAGGCCCGGGAAAACGGCCGATTTTGGAGGAAGCGCGGGAGGCACGCTTCTTGGACCGCTCTTGGTACCAGCCGTCATCACCCACGTATGGAGGCAGCATGACCGACAATCCGAAGATGTGGCGGCGTGACCAGGATCTGGTCAGCGATACCACCGACGAGATCCTGGAAGAAGTGAACCAGGAACGAATTCCACCCAAGTACTCCAACCCCAATCGCGACCGCGCACGAGGCGATTGGGATCGCACGCGCCGCCGCACCGACGCCGACCTCGGCGTCTCGGAACGCTGATTCGACCCAGGTGGCGCGGGCCTCCCGCCCGCGTCACCTGGCTGTTCACCGCCTTCGCTCCTCCAGTACAATTCCTTCCCCGTGTGCCCCCTCCAGGTGATCCCATGAGACTGCTCGTCCGCCTGCTGCTCGCCCTGGCGCTCGTCTGCCCGTCCGGCCTCGCCGCCGCCGCGTCGGCCCAGACCGCCTCGCTCACCATCCTCCACACCAACGACACGCACGGGCACCTGATGCCCTTCTCCTATCCCGAGGCCGCCAGGCGCGAGATCAAGGGGCTGCCGGCCGATGGCGACATCGGCGGAGTCGCCCGGCGGGCGACGCTGGTCGAGCGGATCCGGCGCGAAGTCGGCGCCCGCGGCGGCACCACGTGGCTGGTGGACGTGGGCGACTTCAGCGACGGCACCCCGTTCTCGCTCGCGTACAAGGGCGAGGCCGACGTGGCCGGGATGAACGCCGTGGGCTACGATCTTGCGACGCTCGGGAATCACGAGTTCAACTACCCGGCCGCGCACACCCGGCACCTGATCTCGCTCGCCAGGTTCCAGTTGCTCTGCGCCAACGTGACCGATCGCACGACCGGCAAGCCGCTGCTGCCGGCCTCGGTCGTTCGCCGGGCGGGGCCGGTGCGGGTCGGGTTCTTCGGCCTGATCACGCGGGACGCGGCCTCCTACCCCGGCGGCCGCGAGGCCTTCGACGTAGCCGGCGAGATCGAGACGGCTCGGCGCGTGGTGGCGGACCTCCGCCGTCAGTCGGACATCGTCGTCCTGCTCTCCCACGCCGGTGAGGCCATGGACGAGCGGCTGGCCACCGAGGTCCCGGGGATCGACGTGATCGTGGGCGGCCACTCGCACTCGCGCCTGCCGTCGGGACGGTTCATCTGGCGGTCGGAGGACCTGCACGTCTCCGACATCAACGGCACGATCATCGTGCAGGCGCACCAGTGGGGCGGCGAGCTGGGGCGGCTCGACCTGCTGCTGGCCCGCGACCGGAAGGGAACCTGGCACGTGCAGCGGTATCGCTCGCGGCTGGTGCCCGTCACGCCGGACCTCGCCGATCACCCGGCGGTCGCCGAAGTGGTGAAGAAGTACTGGGACCCGATCGCGAAGGTCTACGGCGAGGTCGTCGGCCGGGCGGCGGGCGAGTTCACCAGCCGGGGTGACGACGCCGCCGAGTACCACCTGATGGCCGACGCCGTGCGGGCCGAGTTCCAGGCCGAGATCGCCCTCGAGAACACGGGTGGCATCCGGGCGCCGCTGCTGCGCGGGCCGATCACCCGCGGCGATCTCGTCACGCTCGACCCGTTCGACAACACGGTGATCCGGTTCGAGGCAACCGGACGCCAGATCCGCGAGATCCTCGTCCGCTACACGCCGTGGGTCTCGGGGATTCGGTACCGCGTCCAGGGCCGCCAGCTGGTGGAGGCCACGATCGGCGGCGCCCCGATTGACAACGACCGGGTCTACAAGGGCGTGACGAACTCCTACTTCGCCCGGTTCGCGCTCGAGGGCATCCCCACCGAGGACACCGGGCGCGCCAGGCTCGAGACGCTCGTCTCCTACATTCGCCGCCAGGGCATCGTGGAGCCGGTCTACGACGGGCGCCGCGTGGTGACCCGCGACTGACGGGCCGCTGCACGCGCCGGGATTACGGTATGATGCCCCCGCCCCTCAGCCTCTGACGACGAAGGAGCGCCATGCCATCAGTTGACCGGCCCAGCACTCCCCCGCGTACCGGCTTCCCCAGGACGTTCTGGATTGCGAACGTCATGGAGCTGTTCGAGCGCGCCGCCTACTACGGCATGAACTCCGTGCTCGCCGTCTACCTCACCTCGAGCGTGGCCGAAGGGGGCATCGGCGCCAGTGTCGAGGCGGTCGGGTTCCTCCAGAGCATCGTGTACGCGGCCACGTACGTGGTGCCGATCCTGGGCGGCGCGCTGGCCGACCGGTACGGCTACCGGCGAATGCTGATGGTGGCGTTCTCGCTGCTGGCTGCGGGATATTTTGCGGCCGGCTACATGTCGGCCTACGCGCTGGTGTTCCTCGCGCTGCTGGTGATGGCCACCGGGTCGGGCCTCTTCAAGCCGATCATCTCGGGCACGATCGCACGCACCACCGACGAGACCAACTCGGCGTTCGGCTTCGGCATCTACTACTGGATGATCAACCTCGGCGCGTTCCTGGCGCCGCTGGTGGTCAGCGTCCTCAAGGGCTTTTCCTGGCAGTACGTCTTCATGGCATCGGCCCTCTACACCGGGCTGATGCTGCTGCCGACGGTCTTCGCCTACACCGATCCGCCGCGTCCCGAGAGCACCAAGAAGCTGAAGGACGTCCTGCTCGGCGCCGCCGAGGTGCTGGGCGATGCCCGGTTCATGCTGATGATCGTGGTCTACTCGGGGTTCTGGATCCTCTACTTCCAGAACTTCGGGACGGTGCTGTGGTACCTGCGCGACTTCGTCGATCGCGCCCCGGTCAGCGTGGCGGTGACCTCACTGGTCCAGTCGATCGGCCTCCCCTGGACGTTCGTCTTCGACGCCGAGCACGTCACCGTGATCAACGCCGGGACGATCATCCTGCTCCAGGTCGTCGTCAGCCGCGTGGTCAAGACGACGCCCGCCCTGCCGACGATGGTCACCGGCATGGCCATCGGCGCGCTCGGCTTCCTGTGCCTGGCCTCGTCGCTGAACGCGTGGATCTTCGTCCTCGGGGTCGCCGTGTTCTCGATTGGCGAAATGACGGCGCACCCGAAGTACTACAGCTTCGTGGGGCTGGTTGCCCCGGCCGACCGCAAGGCCGTCTACATGGGGTTCGCCTTCCTCTACGGCGTCATCGGCTCGCTGCTCGGGTCGAGCATCGGGGCGTTCCTCTATGCGCGGTTCATGACCCCCGTGGTGGGGACGCCGGGGGCGGCCGGACGCGCTCGCCTCTTCTGGCTGATGTTTGCGGTGCTCGACCTCGTCGCGGCGGCAGGCCTCGTCCTCTTCGCCCGGCGATACGGGAAGGACACGCCTGAGACCCGCCGGGGAGCCCGCGCGGTGATGAACGCCGTCTACGGCGCCATCCTGCTGCTTGGCGCGTGGTTCCTGTACACCGCGTTCGCGGCCTCGCCGGTGAACGCCCGGACCGCGGTGCAGGCGCTGATCTTCCTGTTCCTCGGCATCGGCGGCCTCGTCATGAACCGTCGCCAGTAGCACGGGCGTCCGGCCCGTGTCCCCTGCGGAGGTGAAGATGCGCAGACTGCTGCTCGTGCTCGGCGCGCTCGTGGTCGCGGTCCCGGCCCTTGCGGGGACCCTGGCGGGCGTCACCCTTCCCGACTCCATCTCCGTCGGCGACCGGACGCTGACGCTCAACGGGATGGGGGTGCGGACGAAGGTGTTCTTCAAGGTCTACGTCGGTGGCCTCTACCTCGAGAAGAAGACCACCGACGCGGCCGAAGTCATCGGGTCGGACACCGTGAAGCGCCTGGTGCTCCAGTTCGTGCGCAACGTGGACCGGAACCAGATCACCGAGGCCTTCGACGAGTCGGTGAGGAACAACGCGGCCGCCCAGGCGGCGTCGCTGAAGGCCGAGGTCGAGCAGTTCCTCGCCGCGCTCGAGCCGCTGAAGGCGGGCGAGCAGATGGCGATCACCCACGTGCCGGGCGTCGGTACGACGATCACCGTGAAGGGCGCCGACAAGGTCACGATCCCCGGCCAGCCGTTCGGTCAGCTGGTGTTCTCGATGTGGCTGGGCCCCAAGCCGCCCAGCGGCGACCTGAAGAAGGGGCTGCTGGGAATCAAGTGATCCTGGTCGCCCACTCGAGCAGGTAGAGGTACGACCGGTAGACCTCGCCGGTCGCTCGCGCCATCCCGATCTCGCAGGTGCGGCTGCTCGAGTAGAAGCCGTCGGCGGGCGCCGCGGTCGCCTCGCGTGCCTCCGCCGCGGTTGCCGAGGCCGTCAGCTCGGGCACCAGCCACCCGCGGTCCCCCGCGAAGCCGCAACAGCCCGCATCGACGGGTAGCACGACCTCGTCGGCGCAGGCGCGGGCAATCCGCTCCAGTTCAGGCACGAGGTTCATCTTCACCAGCGAGCAGACGGGATGCAGCACCACGCGGCGCTGCCGCCGGGCCACCGCCAGGCGCCCGAGCAGCGACGCCGCGTACTCCACGCCGTCCAGGATGCGCAACCGGTCGAAGCGCGCCTGGTTGGCGGCCGTCAGTACCGGGCGCGACGACCGCAACCCGTAGGTGCACGGGCTGGTGTCAACCACCACAGGCAGTCGGCCCTCGCCCGACCACCGCCAGAGCGCCTCGATCGTCCGGTTCACCGTCTCGGCGTGCGCTTCATGGTACCCCTTCGAAGAGAACGGAACGCCGCAGCAATGTCCCTCGACGTCCGGGGGGATGAAGACGGGAGCGCCCGCCCGTTCCGACACTCGAGTCATGGCCTCGACCAGCGTCAGTTCGTGCGGCTCGCCGGGCAGGTGGCCGAGCGCCCGGGACAGGCATGACGGGAAGTACACGGCCGACGCGGTCTCCGCCCCGTCGTTGTCATCCGGACGCTGCCAGCGCGCCGGGCCCGGCATTGGCTCGATCCAGAGGGGGCTCCCAATCCCCAGCGCGCGGGGAAGCCGGCTGGCCAACGCCAGCACCGGCCCTCCGCCGACACGTGTGATCGCGGCGGCCGCCGCCAGGCCGCCCCGCAGCGACCGCTCGACGAGCGCCATGTGGCGGCCCACCCAGTTGGCCGTTCGCCGCGCGGCCGCCGAGTGGCGCGAGGCCCGCAGCCGCTTGGTCAGCTGCCCCGTGTCGATGCCAACCGGGCACTGCGTGGCGCACAGGCCATCCACCGCGCAGGTGTCGAGCGCCTCGTAGGGGAAGTCAACCTCGATGGCGGCGCGGGCGTGACCCTCACCGCTGGCCTCGAGCCGGGCAACCTGCCGCCGGACGACGATGCGCTGCCGGGGTGTGAGGGTGAGATCGCGGCTCGGGCAGCGAGGTTCGCAGTAGCCGCACTCGATGCACGCATCGACCTCGGGTTCCACGACCGGGAGTCCCTTGAGGTTCTGCAGGTGCTCGCCGGGGTTGTCGCTGATCAGCACGCCAGGGTTGAGCAGGCCGTCAGGGTCCACGAGGCACTTGATCTGCCGCATCACGCGGTAGGCGTCGGCGCCCCACTCCGTTTCGACGAACGGCGCCATGTTGCGCCCGGTGCCGTGCTCGGCCTTCAAGGCACCCCCGTAGCCGGCCGTCACCAGCCGGACGAGTTCGTCCATGAACCGGGCGTACCGCGCGATGGCCTCCGCCTCGTTGAACGACTGGCTGATGACGAAGTGGAGGTTCCCCTCGCGGGCATGGCCAAAGATGATCGCGTCGGCGTACCCGTGGGCCCGGAGCAGCGCCTGCAGGTCGGTTACCGCATCGGCCAGCCGCTCGACCGGGAACGCCACGTCCTCGATCAGCACCGCCGTGCCGCGGGGACGCGTGGCGCCAACCGACGGGAACATCCCCTGGCGAACCTTCCACAGCCGGAGCTGCTCGACGGGATCGTCGGTGAAGGCGGGCGCCTCGAGCAGCGCCAGGCCGCGCACCGCCCGTGACGCCGCCTCGTGGAGGGCGGGGCGGTCTGATTCGGCCGGGGCCTGGAACTCGACCAGCAGGCCCGCCGCGTCGGGGGGCAGGCCCTGCAGCGCGGCCGGCACACCCGGCTGCCGCTCCACCGACCGCATCGCCGCGCGGTCCATGACCTCGAGGGCC
Organism: Vicinamibacterales bacterium; assembly: GCA_029974175.1. Taxonomy (GTDB): domain Bacteria; phylum Acidobacteriota; class Vicinamibacteria; order Vicinamibacterales; family Fen-181; genus JARKSS01. The sequence goes on along the minus strand of JARKSS010000525.1, from coordinate 702 downwards.
GCCGCTCCGGCCTCCTTCAGCGGCTGGATGGCGGCGCACGCCTCGCGGATGCCAGGGAACAACAGCAGGGCCGTGTGCTTCACCGGCCGATCGGGAATCGTCCGGAGCACGGCGCTGGCGATGAAGGCCAGCGTGCCCTCCGACCCAATCAGCAGGTGCCTGAGCATCTCGACCGGCCGTTCGAAGTCCACGAGGGCATTCAGCGAATACCCGGTCGTGTTCTTCATCTGGTACTTGGACCGGATCCGGTCGGCCAGGCCGGCCGCCGCGAGCACCGCGCGCCGCAGGTCGGCCAGGCCGGCGTGAATCGACGGCTCCGCCTCGCGCAGCTGGTCGTCGGCCCCCGGCTCGGCGGTGTCGATCACCGTCCCGGACGGCAGGAGGAACCGCAGCGAGTCGAGCGTATGGTAGGCGTTCTGGGCAACGCCGCAGCACATGCCGCTGGAGTTGTTCGCCAGGATCCCGCCCACCATGCACGCCTGGATGGACGCGGGGTCTGGCCCGATGCGGGCGCCGTACCGAAGCAGGCGGGCGTTGACGGCCGCGCCGACGACTCCCGGCTCGACCCGCACCCGTGCGCCGCCGTCGAGCACCTCGATCCCGCGCCACGACCGCGACAGGTCGATCAGCACCCCGGGGGTGACGGCCTGGCCCGAGAGGCTCGTCCCCGCCGCCCGGAACGCGACAGGCTGCTGGTGGCGG
>JARKSS010000518.1 GCA_029974175.1 Vicinamibacterales bacterium | reverse complement strand
ATGCCGACGATGGTGCAGGCGGGCGTCTACTCGTCGGTGATCCACTACCTGAAGGCGGTCGAGGCGCTGAAGTCCGACGCCGACGGCGTGAAGGTGGTCAACAAGATGAAGGAGATGCCCACCGACGACAAGCTGTTCGGCAAGGGCACGATCCGCGTCGACGGCCGCAAGCTGCACGACGCCTTCCTGTTCGAGGTCAAGAAGCCGGCCGAGTCGAAGGGCCCGTGGGACTACTACAAGCTGCGCGCGACGCTGCCCGCCGCCGAGGCGTTCCGCCCGCTGTCGCAGTCGGAGTGCCCGCTGGTCAAGAAGTGACGGGGATCCGGCGCTTCGGGGCATCCTGACCGCCGAGGCGCCGAGGGGACGCCGAGGACACGGAGGTCGGGCGGTTTCGCGGGCATCGCCCGGCGCCCGCCCGCCCCGTTCCCCGGCGAACTCGGCGCCTCCTCGGCGTCCCGGCGGTAGACCTCTTCTCCCACGACGACACCCATGTTCGAGCTGCTCGGCATCCCCCCCCAGGCGTTCTTCGGGCAGCTGCTGCTCGGCCTGATCAACGGCGCGTTCTACGCGCTGCTGTCGCTCGGCCTGGCGGTGATCTTCGGCCTGCTGAACGTCATCAACTTCACGCACGGCGCCCAGTACATGATGGGGGCGTTCGGCGCGTGGATGCTGCTGAACTGGGCGGGCATCCCGTTCTGGGCGTCGCTGGTCATCGTGCCGATCGTGATCGGTGCGTTCGGCGTGCTGCTCGAGCGGGTGTTCCTCAAGCACCTGTACCACCTCGACCACCTGTACGGGCTGCTGCTGACCTTCGGCCTGGCGCTGATCCTCGAGGGCCTGTACCGCCAGCAGTTCGGCTCGTCCGGCCAGCCGTTCGTGAACCCGATCCCGGGCGGCACGAACCTCGGCTTCATGTTCCTGCCGTACTACCGCGGCTTCATCATCGTCTTCTCGCTGGTGGTCTGCTTCGCGACCTGGTACATGATCGAGCGCACCAAGCTCGGCTCGTACCTGCGCGCGGCCACCGAGCGCCCCGACCTGGTCCAGGCCTTCGGCATCAACGTGCCGCGGATGATCACGCTCACCTACGGCTTCGGCGTCGCGCTCGCGGCGCTCGCCGGCGTGCTCGCGGCTCCCGCCGACCCGGTGAGCCCCCAGCGGGGCTCGAACCTGATCATCGTGGTGTTCGCCGTCGTCGTGCTCGGCGGCATGGGCTCGATCATGGGCTCGATCCTGACCGGCTTCGGGCTGGGGATCATCGAGG
>JARKSS010000512.1 GCA_029974175.1 Vicinamibacterales bacterium | reverse complement strand
ATGCCGAGGGCGAAGATCGTCACCTTCGACAGGTTCCCGCCGGAGAACATGTCGTACAGGCCGAACATCGTGTTGCGCGCCTGCTCGGCGAGCAGCGCCAGCGCCTCGGTGTTCACGCCCGGCGTCGGGATGTGGTTGCCGATCCGGTACACCCCCAGCAGCGCGAGCGTGAAGAGCACGCGGTTGCGAAGGTCCGGGATCGCGAAGAGGTTTCTCAGGCTTTCAACCATAGCTCCCTGGTTGCCCCGGGCCGGCCCCCGGCGGGCCGCCCGGCCGCGAGGGGTGTCCTAGGCCTCGGGGGCCGCCGCGATCGCCTCGGCGGCGCCGCCGGCGGCGGCAATCTTCTCCGCGGCCTTGCCGCTGAACTTGTGCGCCCGCACCGTGAGGGCCTTGTCCAGGTCGCCGCGCGCGAGCACCTTCACCATCAGGTCGGCCCCGCCGCTCAGCAGCCCGCGCTCGCGCAGCGCCTCGGGCGTCACCACGGCGCCCGCCTCGAACCGCTCGGCGAGCGTGTCGAGGTTGACCACGGCGTACTCGGTCCGGAACGGGTTGCGGAAGCCGCGCTTCGGCAACCTCCGATGGAGCGGCATCTGGCCGCCTTCGAACCCGCGCTTGCGCTTGAACCCGCTGCGCGACTTCGCACCCTTCTCGCCCCGCCCGGCCGTCACGCCGTGACCCGACCCCTGGCCGCGCCCCACCCGCTTCCTCGCGTGCTTGGCGCCCTTGGGCGGCTTCAGATTGCTGAGATCCATAGCTGATCCCCGATCCCTGATCCCCGATCCCTGATCCCGATCCCTGATCCCTGATCCCTGATCCCTGATCCCTGATCCCTGATCCCTAGTCCACCTTCACCAGGTGGCGGACCTTCCGGATCATCCCGCGGATCTCGGGGGTGTCCTTGAGCTCCACCGTGTGCCACATCCTCCGGAGGCCCAGCCCGCGGATCGTCTCCGCCTGCTTCCGGTCGAAGCCGATGGTGCTGCGCACCTGGGTCACCTTCAGCGTCTTGACCTTGTCTGTCATCGCGCCCTCGCTTCCCTACGACGCTTCGACCGGCTGCGACTCCGCCGGCGGCGTCGCCGGGCGCCCGGAGAGCTCCTCGAGCGTCTTGCCGCGCATGCGGGCCACCGACACGGGATCCTTCAGGTTCATCAGCCCGGCGAAGGTCGCCCGCACGACGTTGTGGGCGTTGTCCGAGCCGAGCGACTTGGTGAGGATGTTCCCGATGCCCGCCGACTCGACCACCGCGCGCACCGCGCCCCCGGCGATGATGCCGGTGCCCTCGGGCGCCGGCTTGAGCAGGACGCTGCCCGACCCGTAGCGGCCGACGATCTCGTGGGGGATCGTGCTGCCGACCAGCGGCACGCGGATCAGCGCCTTCTTGGCCGCCTCGATCCCCTTCTTGATGGCCGACGGGACCTCGCGGGCCTTGCCGACGCCGAACCCGACCACGCCGTGCGCGTCGCCGACGACCACCAAAGCGCTGAAGCTCAGGTTCTTGCCGCCCTTGACGACCTTGGTGACGCGGTTGATGGACACCACCGTGTCCTTGAGGTCGAGCTGCGACGGGTCGATCTTCTCGCGTGTTCGCATCATAGCTTTGCACTCGTCAGGTTTCGGGAGTCGGGCTTCGGGATCGGGAACTGCCCTGAATCCTGCCCGATTCCTGAATCCTGATTCCCGAATCCTGCCTAGAACTCCAACCCCGCCTTGCGGGCGGCCTCGGCCACCGCGCGAACCCGGCCGTGGTACAGGAACCCGTTCCGATCGAAGACCACCCGCTTGAGCCCCTTGGCGCTCAGGCGCTCCGCGATCGTCCGCCCGACCAGCTCGGCGCCGGCCACGTTGCCGCCGCGCACCTTCCCGTCCATCTGCGCCTTCAGCGCCGGCTCCAGCGTCGAGGCCGTGGCCAGCGTGTGTCCCGCCGCGTCGTCGATCGCCTGGACGTAGATATGCGAAAGGCTCCGGAACACGGTCAGCCGGGGCCGCTCGGCGGTCCCGGCGATTCGCTTGCGGAGGCGCAGCTTGATGCGGTCGCGCCGGTCTTCCTTCGTCTTGATCTTCATCACGTCCGCCTGTGTCTTCACGGGGCCCGTCCGGCCCCGAGGCCCTCACACCGACCGCTGGCAGCCGGCCGCTCCCGCTACGCGCCCGTCTTGCCAACCTTCTTCTTCAGCACCTCGCCGGTGTAGCGCACGCCCTTCTGCTTGTAGGGATCGGGCTTGCGGAGCCGGCGAATGTCGGCCGCCACCTGGCCCACCAGCTGGCGGTCGATGCCGCTCACGGTGATGTGCGTCTGCTTGTCCACCGCGATCTCGATCCCCTGGGGGACGTCGAACACGATCGGGTGGGAGTAGCCGAGTGCGAAGATCACCTGGCGGTCCTTCACCTCGGCCCGGTAGCCGATGCCGACGATGTCGAGCTCGCGCTTGAACCCCTCGGTCACACCGACGACGGCGTTGGCGACGAGGCTGCGGCCGAGGCCGTGGAACTTGCCGAGCTCCTTGTCCTCGCGGACCGGGCGCGCCACCAGCTGGCCGTCTGACATCTCGAAGGAGATGCCGGGGGGAACGGGCTGGCGGAGCGTGCCCTTGGGCCCCTGCACCTCGACCGCGTCGGGAGCGATGGTGACCTTGACGCCCTTCGGGATGGGGATCGGCTTCTTGCCAATTCGCGACATATCAGTAATCTCACAGCGGACGGCGGGCAGCCGCCGGCAGCGAACCTGGCGGCCGGCTGTCCGCGGTCAGCCTCTTACCACACGTTGCAGAGCACCTCGCCGCCGACGCCGGCGCGGGTCGCCTGGCGGCCCGTCATCAGGCCCCTCGAGGTGGTGAGGATGCTGATGCCGAGGCCGGCCAGGACCGGCGGCACGGCGTCGTGCCCGAAGTAGACGCGGCGCCCGGGGCGGCTCACGCGCTCGATCCCGGTGATCACCCGCTCGCCGCGGGGACCGTACTTCAGGAAGATCCGGACGACCTTCTGCGGGGTCCGCCCGCCCTCGGGCACCTCGTCCACGACCGTGTAGCCCTGGATGTACCCCTCGCTCTCCAGGATGCGGGCGATCTCGACCTTGAGCCGCGAGGCCGGGATGTCGACGCGCGGGCGCTTGGCCTGGACGGCGTTGCGGATGCGCGTCAGCATGTCAGCAATCGGATCAGTCATAGCGTGAACCCTGTCGTCCTCTCCCGGGTGGTCCGCGCCACCGGCGCGAACAGTTCGGGGATCCAATCGTCTCCGGTCCCTACCAGCTGCTCTTGATCACGCCGGTGATGTCGCCCTGCAGCGCCAGCTGGCGGAAGCAGAGGCGGCACAGCGCGAACTTGCGGAGGTAGCCGCGCGGCCGGCCGCAGCGCTGGCAGCGGTTCCGGTGCCGGATCTCGTACTTCAGCGCCTTGCGCTCCCTGACAATCTTCGCGGTCGTCGCCATTCTTCGATCCTCGTCGGCTGGGGGCGCAAGCCGCCAGCCCCTAGCCTTTAGCTCGCCCTGAACGGCATGCCCAGCAGCTGCAGCAGCCGGCGCGCCTCCTCGTCGGTCTTCGCCGTGGTCACCACCGACACGTTCATCCCGCGCGCCTTGTCGACCTTCATGTAGTCGATCTCGGGGAACAGGAGCTGGTCGCGGAGCCCGAGCGTGTAGTTGCCCCGGCCGTCGAACCCCCGGGGCGAGACGCCCTTGAAGTCGCGGACGCGCGGCAGCGCGATGTTCATCAGGCGGTCGAGGAACTCGAACATCCGCTCGCCGCGCAGCGTGACCATCGCGCCGACCGGCATCCCCTGGCGCACCTTGAAGGCGGCGATCGACTTCTTCGCGCGGGTGGTGACGGCGCGCTGGCCGGTGATCCGGCCGAGCTCGTCGGCGCCGGCGTCGACCAGCTTGACGTTCTGGGTCGCCTCGCCGAGGCCCATGTTCACCACGACCTTCTCGATCCGCGGGATGGCCATGACGTTGGGGTACCCGAACTCCTTGCGGAGCGCCGGCACCACCTCCTTGAGGTACTTCTCCTTCAAGCGGCTCATTTGTCCACGACCCCTTCGCACTTCCGGCAGACGCGCACCTTGCGGCCGTCGCCGAGCAGCCGGTGGCCGACCCGCGTCGGCTTGTTGCACTCGGGGCACACCAGCTGCACGTTGGAGGCGTGCAGGGTCGCCTCGCGCCTGGCGATGCCGCCCTTGATGTTCTTGCCCGGGTTCGGCTTCGTGTGGCGGCTGACGAAGTTCACCCCCTCGACCAGCACGCGGTTCCTGGCGGGCTCGACCCGCAGGACGCGGCCGCGCTTGCCGCGGTCCTTGCCGGTCGTCACCACGACGTTGTCGTTCTTCCGGATCGGCGATGCTACACGTGGCATAACGTCCCTGCTACAGCACCTCGGGCGCCAGCGAGATGATCTTCATGAACTTCCGCTCGCGCAGCTCGCGGGCGACCGGCCCGAACACGCGCGTGCCGATCGGCTCGTTCTGGTCGTTGATGAGGACGGCCGCGTTCCGGTCGAAGCGGATGTAGCTGCCGTCGCGCCGGCGCTGCTCCTTGCGCGTCCGGACGATCACCGCCTTGACGACCTGGCCCTTCTTCACGTTCGAGTCGGGCGCCGCTTCCTTCACCGACGCGGTCACGATGTCGCCGAGCCGCGCGTAGCGGCCGGTGGAGCCGCCGATCGGGTTGATCACCGAGATCTTGCGGGCGCCGGAGTTGTCGGCGACGTCGAGAATCGAGCGCATCTGGATCATGACTCACCCCCGCCTGGCCGGGCCGCCGCCTCGGCCTCGCGCGCACGCACGTCGACGGCGCGGCGCAGGATGCGGGTGACGGTCCAGCGCTTGCGCCGGCTGAGCGGCCGTCCCTCGACGATCTCGACCAGGTCGCCGACCTTCGCCTCGTTGCCCTCGTCGTGGGCGAGGAACTTCGACGTCCGGCGCTGGATCTTGCCGTAGATCGGGTGGCGCACCTGGCGCTCGACCGAGACGACCACGGTCTTGTCCATGCGGTCGCTGGTGACCACCCCCGCAACGCGTGCCTTCTCAGCCATCGTCCTAGCTCCTGCCCGCCGGCGCGGTCCTCTGGCGGAGGACCGTCTTGACGCGGGCCAGGTCCCGCCGGACCTCCCGCAGCTTCACCGGGGTGTCGAGTTGCCCCATGGCCTTCTGGATCCGGAGGCGGAACAGCTGGTCGCCCAGGTCGCGCTCGCGGTTCCGCAGGTCCTCGTCGTTCAGCTCACGCAGCTCGCGCGCGCTCGTCATGACACTGCCTCCTGCCCGAAGCGGGCGGCGAAGCGCGTCCTGATCGGGAGCTTCGCGGCGGCCAGCCGCATGGCCGCGCGGGCCTCCTGCTCGGAGACGCCCTCCATCTCGAAGAGGACCTTGCCCGGGCGGATCACGGCGACCCAGTCCTCCGGCGCCCCCTTGCCCTTGCCCATGCGCGTTTCCTGGGGCTTCTTGGTGATCGGTTTGTCGGGGAACACCCGCACCCAGATCTTCCCGCCGCGCTTGATGAACCGGGTCATCGCGACGCGCGCCGCCTCGATCTGGCGCGCCGTCATCCAGCACGGCTCCAGGGCCTTCAGCCCGTAGTCGCCGAACGAGACGTCGGCCCCGCGCCAGGCCTTGCCGGCCCTGCGCCCGCGCTGCTGCTTGCGGTATTTGACTTTCTTCGGCATCAACATAGCGACACCCTATCTCCGATCCTCCCGCCCGCGGCGCGGCACTTCGCGGCGATAGTCCTCCTCGCGGCCCACGCGCGGCTCGAGGCGCTCGCCCTTGTAGAGCCAGGTCTTGACGCCGATCTGGCCGTAGGTCGTGTTCGCCTCGGCGAAGCCGTAGTCGAGGTCGGCGCGCAGCGTCTGCAGCGGCAGCTGCCCGTGGAGGTACCACTCCGAGCGGGCGATCTCGGCGCCGTTCAGCCGCCCCGAGACCCGCACCTTGATGCCCCGGGCCCCGAAGCGCAGCGCCGACTCGACCGCCTTGCGCATGGCGCGCCGGAAGGCCACCCGCTTCTCCAGCTGCATCGCGACCGACTCGGCGATCAGCTGCGCGTCGAGCTCGGGCTTCTGGATCTCCTGGATGTTGATGAACACCTCGCGGTTCGTCCGGCGCTTGACCTCTTCCTTCAGCTTGTCGACCTCGGCCCCCTTGCGCCCGATGATGATCCCGGGCCGCGAGGTGTGGATGTCGATCTTCAGCTTGTTGGCCGCGCGCTCGATCTCGATGCGCGAGACGCCGGCGTGCGCGAACCGCTTCTTGAGGTCGGCCCGCAGCGCGAGGTCCTCGTGCAGCAGCTTCGCGTAGTCGCGGTCCGAGTACCAGCGCGACCGCCACGTCTTGTTGAAGCCGAGCCGGAAACCGTACGGGTGAACCTTCTGTCCCACGAGACGCTCCTCGATCTGCTGAATCACTCAGGCGGGCGGCGAGGGGTGGAGGACGGAGGGTCCCTCGCCCTCCCGCCTCCCGCGTCCCGCCTCCCGTGACCCCGCTACCGCCCCGACGCCTCCGCCTGCGACCGGGCCGCCGCCTGCGACTTGATGGCCCGGGCGCGGCGGGGCCGCGAACCCTCGGGCGGCGCGGCCGCCCGGATCTTCTCCGGCTTCTCGGCCACGCGCACCGTCAAATGCGCCGTCCGCTTCACCACCCGGAAGGCGCGCCCCATCGGCGCCGGGCGGATCCGCTTCATCGACGGCCCCTGGTCGGCGTAGCACGCCGTCACCACGAGCCGGTCGACGTCGCCGCCGAAGCCTTCCTTCTGCTGCGCGTTGGCGATCGCCGAGCGCAGCACCTTCGCGATGTCGCGCGCGACGCGCTTGCGCGAGAACTGCAGCAGCGCGAGCGCCGCGTTGACGTCACGCCCGCGGATCAGGTCCATCACCAGGCCGGCCTTCTGGGCCGAGGTGCGGACGTACTTGGCCGTGGCCTGTGCCTCGATCATGCGCCACCCCCGCCGGGCTTGGCCGCCGCGGCCGCGGCCTTCTCGCTCTTCGTGGTGTGCCCCTTGAATGTCCGCGTCGGCGAGAACTCGCCCAGCTTGTGGCCGACCATGTTCTCGGTCACGTACACGGGCACGAACTTCTTGCCGTTGCGGACGGCCAGGGTGTGACCCACCATCTCGGGAACCACCGTGGACCGGCGGGACCACGTCTTGATGACCCGCTTGTCCCCGCTGCGGTTCATCACCTCGACCTTCTCGAGGAGCGAGGTGTCGATGAAGGGACCCTTCTTCAGCGATCTGCTCATACTTCGGTACCTACCGTCGGGGGGGG
>JARKSS010000483.1 GCA_029974175.1 Vicinamibacterales bacterium | reverse complement strand
CGAGGAGTGCGGCGTCTTCGGCATCTACGGCCACCCCGAGGCGGCCAAGATGGCCTACCTGGGGCTCTATGCCCTGCAGCACCGGGGCCAGGAGAGCGCCGGCATCGCGGCCGGGCCCAACGGCGGCGACCGGCTGGCGGTCCACCGCGGGATGGGATACGTGGCCGACGTCTTCGGGGAGCCGGAGCTGGCGCGGCTGCCGGGTCAGCTGGCCCTCGGTCACGTCCGGTATTCGACCGCGGGGGCCAGCAAGCTCGTGAACGCCCAGCCGATCCTCATCGACTGCTCGCACGGCCAGCTCGCCCTCTGCCATAACGGGAACCTGGTCAACGCCTCTGAACTCCGCGACGAGCTGGTGGACGAGGGCGCCATCTTCCAGACCAGCAGCGACTCCGAGGTGATCCTCCACCTCTACGCCCGGTCGAAGGCGCGCCAGCCCGAGCAGGCGCTGGTGGACTCCCTGGTGCGCGTGCGCGGGGCCTACTCGCTGGTGCTCGCGACGCCCGATCGCCTGATGGCCGTCCGCGATCCGCATGGCTTCCGGCCGCTGGCGCTCGGCCGGCTGGGCGGTGCCGTCGTTGTCGCATCCGAAACGTGCGCGATGGACCTTATCGGCGCCACCTGGGAGCGCGACCTCGAGCCCGGCGAGCTGGTGGTGGTGGACGGGCGCGGCGTCCGCTCGCACAAGCCGTTCCCGCCGGCGCGCCACGCCTTCTGCATCTTCGAGCACGTGTACTTCGCCCGTCCCGACAGCTACGTCTTCGGCGAGAGCGTCAACGCGATTCGCACCGCGTTCGGCCAGCAGCTGGCGCGCGAGGCGGCGGTCGCCGCCGACGTGGTGGTCCCGGTGCCCGACTCCGGCGTGTGTGCGGCCACCGGCTTCGCAGAGGAGACGGGCCTTCCGCTCCGCATGGGGCTGATCCGCAACCACTACGTGGGCCGAACCTTCATCGAGCCGCAGCAGTCGATCCGCCACTTCGGGGTGAAGGTGAAGCTGAACCCCGTCCGCAGCATCCTGGAGGGGAAGCGGGTCGTGCTGGTGGACGACTCGATCGTGCGCGGGACGACCAGCCGGAAGATCGTGCGGATGATCAAGGCGGCCGGGGCAACCGAGGTGCACGTCCGCATCAGCTGCCCCCCGACGATTTCCCCCTGCTTCTACGGCGTGGACACGCCGCGCCGCTCGGAGCTGATTGCCGCCACTCACACCCTCGAGGAGATCCGGAAGTACCTGGACGCCGACTCGCTGCGGTACCTCAGCCTCGAGGGGATGCTCAGCACCGTCAATTCGCACCGGCAGCACTACTGCACGTCCTGCTACACCGGGCACTACCCGGTGCCGTTCCCGAAGGAGCAGGGCGCACAGGCGCAGCTCCCGCTGCAGCTGGTCAGCCGCGGCTCCGCCGACGAAGAATCACGATGATCGACTACAAGTCAGCCGGCGTGGACATCGACGCGGGCAACGAAGCGGTCCGCCGCATCAAGCACCTCGCCCGCAGCACCTTCACCCCCGGGGTGCTCTCCGAGATTGGCACCTTCGGCGGCCTGTTCCGCCTCGAGCCCGGCCGGTTCGCCGACCCGGTGCTGGTCGCCAGCGCGGATGGCGTCGGCACGAAGCTGAAAGTGGCCTTTCTCGCGGGACGGCACGATACGGTGGGCGAGGACCTGGTGAACCACTGCGTGAACGACATCCTCGTCCAGGGCGCGCGGCCGCTGTTCTTCCTCGACTACCTCGCCACGGGTCGGCTCAGCCCCGAGGTGACCGAGCAGGTGGTGACGGGGATTGCCCGGGGCTGCCGGGACAATCAATGCGCCCTGCTGGGAGGCGAGACTGCCGAGATGCCCGGCTTCTACGCCCCGGGGGAGTACGACCTGGCCGGCTTCATCGTAGGGGTGGTGGACCGCGAACGCCTGATCGACGGGCGGCGCCTGGCGCCGGGCGACGTGCTCATCGGGCTGCCCTCGACCGGGCTGCACACCAATGGCTACTCGCTCGCGCGGCGGATCGTCTTCGACACGCTCGGCCTCGGGGTCGATGCGCAGATCGAGGAGGTCGGCGAGACGGTGGGCGAGGCGCTGCTGCGCGTGCATGCCTCCTACCTGCCGGCCATCGCCCCGCTGCTCGACGAGCCGGGGCTGGTTCGAGCGCTGGCGCACATCACGGGCGGCGGCATCACCGAGAACCTGCCGCGGGTTTTGCCCGAGGGGTGTCAGGCGTCGATCGACAAGGGCGCATGGGAGGTGCCGCCGCTGTTCACGTTCCTCGAGAAGGCTGGCGGGGTGCCCGAGGACGACATGTACCGCACCTTCAACATGGGGATCGGCCTGATCGTGGGCTGCGCGGCGGCCGATGTCGATCGCGTGCTCGCGCGGATCGGGCCGCTTCCCGGACCGGGGCCGCGTGTCATCGGCGAGCTCGTCTCCGGCCCCCGCGAGGTGCGTTACCGGGGGACTCGCTCCTGAGCCCCCGGCCCGGCCACAGCCAGCCCCCCGGACACTGCGACACCGCGATGAACCGAATCTTGGGTGTGCTGATCTCCGGCCGCGGCAGCAACCTGCAGGCGATCATCGACGCCATCCGCGAGGGCCGCCTCGACGCGCGCATCGCGGTCGTCATCTCGAACCGCGCCGACGCCTACGGCCTCGAGCGCGCGCGGGCGGCTGGAATCGAGACGCTCTGCATCAGTCACCGCGCCTTCCCCACGCGCGAGGCCTTCGAGGCGGCGCTCGTGGCCGAGCTTCGCGCGCGCGAGGTCGGCCTGGTCTGCCTCGCGGGGTTCATGCGGGTGCTCGGTCCCACGTTCGTCGAGGCGTTCCCCAACGCCATCCTCAACATCCACCCGTCGCTGCTGCCGTCCTTTCCCGGCCTCCACGCTCAGCGCCGGGCCGTCGAGCATGGCGTGAAGGTGAGCGGGGTGACCGTGCACCTGGTTGACTGCCAGCTCGACGCGGGACCGATCGTCGTGCAGCGCGCCGTTCCCGTTCACGACGACGACACCGCCGAGACGCTGGCCGATCGGATCCTGGCCGTCGAACACCAGGCCTACCCCGAGGCCATCCGCATCGTCCTCGACCGCCGCTGGCGGATCGAGGGACGCCGGTTCCTCTCCGAGCCCCAGTAGCAAGTAGCAGGCACCATGAAGACGTCCGCCATCGTGTCCGCCGTCGCCCTGCTCGCCTTGTTCGGCGCGGTCGTCGCCGGCACCCGGCAGCAGGCCAGCAACGCCATGCTCCAGCACACGCACGCCCGCCTGCAGTACCCCGAAACGAAGAAGGTCGACGTGGTGGACGACTACTTCGGCCACCGGATTGCCGACCCGTACCGATGGCTCGAGGATCCCGATTCGCCCGACACCAGGCGGTGGATCGACGCGCAGAACGCGCTGACCCAGAGCTACCTCGACTCGATCCCCGAGCGGGGGCGCATCAAGGAGCGCCTCACCGCCCTCTGGAACTACCCGCGCTACAGCGCCCCGTCCCGGGAGGGCTCCTATTACGTCTTCAGCCGGAACGACGGGCTGCAGCCGCAGGCCGTCGTGTACAAGGCGGCCGCACCGGGCGCCACGCCCGAGGTGCTGCTCGATCCCAACACCTTCTCGCCGGACGGCACCGTCGCGCTCGGCGGGCTGTCGTTCTCCGAGGACGGCCGCTACCTGGCGTACGCGCTGGCGTCGAGCGGGTCGGACTGGCTCGAGTGGCGCGTCCGCGATGTCGCCGCCGGCGTCGAGCTGGCCGACCGGGTCAAGTGGTCGAAGTTCAGCGGCGCGGCCTGGAAGAAGGACGGGTCGGGCTTCTACTACAGCCGCTACGACGAGCCCGGGCCGGGAGCCGCCCTCCAGGCGGTGAACAAGAACCAGAAGCTCTTCTTCCATGCCATCGGCACGCCACAGCAGGAGGATCGCCTCGTCTACGAGCGTCCCGATCAGCCCGACTGGGGCTTCTCGGCCGAGGTGACCGACGACGGCCGCTTCCTGGTGATCGTGCAGACCGAGGGAACCGACAACCGCAACCGGGTGTTCCTCCAGGAGCTGTCCCGCCCCGGCAGCGCGGTCGAGCCGTTCCTCGACGGGTTCGACGCCGCCTACGACGTGGTCGGCAACGACGGCGAGACGTTCTACGTCCGCACCAACAAGGGAGCGCCCCGCTACCGGCTGGTCGCGATCGAGCGCGGCACGACGGCACCCAGGTCGTGGCGCACGCTCATCCCCGAGGCGGCCAACCGCGCCGTCCTCGAGTCGGTCACGATGGTGAACGACCAGTTCGTGGCCCGCTGGCTGACCGACGCCCACAGCCGCCTCGCCCTGTACCGGCTCGACGGCTCGCCCGCAGGCGAGATCGCGCTGCCCGAACCGCTGGGCACGGTCTCGGAGTTGACGGGCCGCCGCAGGCACCGCGAGGCGTTCTTCGCGTTCACGTCGTTCCTGTCACCCACGTCCATTCACCGCTACGACTTCGAAACGTCCGCCACGACCACCCTGTGGAAGCCCGAGGTGGCCTTCGACGCGAGCGCCTACGAGACGACCCAGGTCTTCTATCAATCGAAGGACGGGACTCGCGTCCCCATGTTCCTGACGATGAGGAAGGGGCTGGAGAGGAACGGCCAGAACCCGACTTACTTGTACGGCTACGGTGGCTTCGACATCCCGCTGACGCCCGGCTATTCGCCCGCGATGGCGGCCTGGCTCGAGATGGGCGGCATCTACGCGGTGGCGAACCTTCGAGGCGGTTCCGAGTACGGGCAGGAGTGGTACGACGCCGGCCGGCTCGCGAACAAGCAGAACGTCTTCGACGATTTCATCGCCGCGGCCGAGTACCTCATCCGCGAGAAGTACACCTCCACGCCCCGCCTGGCCACCGCCGGTGCGAGCAACGGCGGGTTGCTGGTGGGCGCCTGCCTGGCGCAGCGCCCCGAGCTGTTCGGCGCGGCGCTGCCGGCCGTCGGCGTCATGGACATGCTGAGGTACCACAAGTTCACGATCGGCTGGGCGTGGAAGTCCGATTACGGCGACCCGGACACCCGCGAGGGGTTCGAGATGAACCTCAAGTACTCGCCGCTGCACAACCTGCGGCCCGGCACGAGCCACCCGGCGACGCTGGTGACCACCGCCGACCATGACGACCGCGTGGTGCCGGCGCACAGCTTCAAGTTCGCCGCGCGGCTGCAGGAGGTGCAGGCCGGGGCCGCGCCCGTCCTGATCCGCATCGAGACCAAGGCCGGCCACGGGGCGGGCAAGCCCACCGACAAGCAGATCGAGGAGCGGACCGACGTCTTCGCGTTCCTCGTGAGGGAGCTGGGGATGACGTTGCCGCGGTAGCGGCCAGGCCCGGTGGAGGCTTCAGCCGGCCGCCGGTTGGAGCGTCAGGACCGCGACCTCGGGCGGGCAGTTGAACCGGACGGGCAGGACGACCGTCCCGATGCCCCGCGTGACGAAGAGCGTGCTCGG
>JARKSS010000469.1 GCA_029974175.1 Vicinamibacterales bacterium | reverse complement strand
AGAGCCGCAGGTCCTTGGCGTCCTTCAGCAGTGCGAGCCTCTCGGGGCGGACGCGCCGGGTGTCGACGACGACGTGCGTGACCCCGGCGCGCCGCAGGTAGTCGACGGCGGCCGGCTCGGGAAAGCGGCCGGCGTGTTCCACGTGTTTCACGTAGCTCGCCGGAACGAACCCGGAGTAGCCGTTCAGCATCGGCACCCAGTTGAGCGTCGAGCCGAGCATGTAGGCCACGTTCCTGAAGGCCTCCCCCCTCGGGTACATGGGGATGCACGCGACGACCGAACCTGCGGGTGCGGCGGCGAGCGACTTGTAGATCCGCGGGATCCCGGTGTACTTCGTGAAGCCGAGCGGCCCCCGCCAGGCCTCGGCGTTCACCAGCACGATGAGCGCGACGGCGGCGGTCGCGCGCCCGCGGCTGCTCGTGACGAGCGACAGCAGCCGGGCTGCACCGAAGCCGCCGAGCATCGCGATGCCGACGAGCGCCACGTGACCGAACCGGATCGCGGCGCGAAGTCCCTGGAAGAGCGGTACGTGCTCGAAGAGCCACCGGTACGGCGGGAAGTGCACGCCGAACGACAGGCAGACGCACACGACCGTGATGAGGAGGCACATGCGGGCCCGCCGATCCCTGAAGCCTACGCCGAGCGCGAGGGCGACAGCCACGAGCAGAAGAGCGATCACGCCCGGGAACAACGCGTCGCCGCGGAAGAAGGGCTGGCTCCACGCCTTGAAATGCACGAGCGAGCCCGTCGCGAGGTAATCCGTGGGAATCGCCGAGTACAACCGCAACTCGGCGATGGTCCGCACCAGTCCCTGCTCGCTCCGGACGCGCCAGTAGGGCACGAGGAAGGGTGCGAGCGCGAGCCCGGCCGCCACCGTCGACAGCAGCACCACCGGAACGACCGCGCGGGCCCGCTTTCCAACCCACTCCGAGAACCGCGCGGCGGCGGCGCAGATCATCGTCACGGCCGTGAACAGCAGGAAGTAGCCGGACGTCAGGGCCTGCAGCACGAACCAGGCGGCCATCTCGAGGGCGTGGCGCACGCGCGGCGTCTGCAGGAGCCTGTCGAAGGCCAGGAGCGCCAGGGGCAGGAACTCGAGGTGCTGCGCCTGCAGGTGCGCGATGCGTGTCAGGCTGTGCGCGTTGAACGCGGCCAGCGAGCCGGCGACGGCGCCTGCCGTCCAGCTTCCCGTCCACCGGCGCACGACGAACCAGAAGGCCCACCCGGTCAAGGCGAACCCGGCCAGGAGCGACACGTTGAAGGCCAGGACCGGTGACCCGCCGGCCCAGAGCACGGGCGCTGCGATGAGCGACTGCGGCAGCATGTGCTCCGAGAACGCGAGGGTCCTTTTCTCGGGGTGGAAGATGTTGGCGTCGAAGAGGCGCAGCGGATCCGAGGCCAGCCGGTGAGCCACCCATGCGATGGTCCACTCGTTCAGCACGGCGTCCGCGTTGTCGTTTCGGCACCACGTGCCGGGCGCGGCGGCAAGGGGCCACGTGTGAAACGCCGCGAGCGCGATGAAGAGGGCAAGGGTGGCGAGGTGCATGCCCAGGGCGCCCGGGATCGCGCCGTGTCCACGGCCTTGCCTGCCAACGTCGATCATCTTCAGCTGTACTGTTGCCTCGGCCAAGCGGGCCTCGCCGGTCGCCGCCCCGACCCGGGATGCTGGCGATTGTGCGTGGGTGGCGCTCCACGAGGGGAAGCCGCCGACATGCAGCAGCCGCGTAGCATAGCAGCAATCCGGCGGGCAGTCATTTCCCGCCTCGGCGTTCGAGGGCCGGTCCGCAGCTGTGGCCAGGCAGGCATCCCGCCAGGAAGGCCGTGCCGCCTCGCCCGTGACGCGCCGGAGCGTCGGCCCTGCCTCGGTCGTGTCCCGAGGGCGGGCGGACCGGCTACCATGGGCGAAGGAGGCCCCCATGGAAGTCCAGTCGCACGCGCACGGAACCTTCTGCTTCTGGGAGCTGAACACGCAGGACATCGTTCGCGACCAGCGCTTCTACTCCGAGCTGCTCGGGTGGAGCGCCTTCGACGTGCCGAGCGCAGGCGGCGGCTATTCCTTGATGCAGCTGCGCGGCAAGGATGTCGCCGGATTGCACCTGGCCCGCAACGGCCCCTTCGGTTGGCTTCCCTACGTCTCGGTTGGCAGTGCCGACCAGGCCGCATCGCTGGCGCGGAAGCTGGGCGCCGCGGTCGTCACCGACCCGTTTGATGTGCCCGGTGTCGGCCGAATGTCGATGCTCCAGGATCCGGTCGGTGGCAGGTTCGCGCTCTGGCAGGCCACGGGACACTCCGGGGCGCAGCTGGTGGACGAACCCGGAGCGATGTACTGGAACGAGCTGTTCGTCAACGATGTCGCGGCCGCGAGGACCTTCTACTCGAACCTCTTTGGATGGACGACGCGCGAGACGGAGGTTCCATCGGGCCCGTACACGATCTTCGACGCCGGCGAGCATTCGATCGCCGGCATGATCCAGATCCAGAAGGAGTGGGGTCCCGTATCGCCGCACTGGGAGGTCTATTTCGCGGTCGGCGATTGCGACGCCGCCATGAAGCGCGCCGTCGGGCTGGGTGGCGCCGTCCTGTACGGCCCGCTCGACGTGCCAGGGGCCGGGCGACTCGCTGGACTCCAGGATCTGGGCAGGGCCTCCTTCACGGTGATGCAGCCGGCGGCTGCCCACGAGGAGGCGTGATGCGGAAGGTGGTCTTCGGCGGCGCGATGAGCCTGGACGGCTACATTGCCGGACCGAACGGGGAGTACGACTGGATCGTCATGGATCCAGACCTTGATTTCGCGGCGATGACGGCTCGCTACGACACGGCCCTGATGGGCCGCAAGACGTTCGAAGTGATGCGGAAGGCGGGCGATACCGCTCCGTCAATGACGGGCATCCAGAGCTTCGTCTTTTCTAGAACGCTTCGCCCCGAGGAGTGTCCGGGCGCAGTCCTCAGCGACGACGCGGAGAGGGTCGTGCGCGATCTCCGGGCGAAGCCCGGGAAGGACATCGCGCTCTCTGGCGGCGGAGGACTGTTCAGGAGCCTGCTGGCCGTACCGAGGTTCTCCCGTCGGTTCTGAGCCTCGCAGACGAGCGGCTGCTGGTCCGGCCTTAGCGACTGAAGAAGCTACGCGACCATCCATAGGGTGAGGTGAGGGTGCGGCGGTATCCACGGCGGGCGCGGAGCGTCGGCGCATGGCGAGCACGGTGAACCCTGCAACGGCCACATCGCTTTCGCGGGAGGACGTGAGGAGGTGGAACTTCAGAGTGCAGAGGCGATTGACGCAGGGCGAGCTGGCGGTTATGGGGTCGTCGTTGGCCTCACGCCGATGGCACACCAATACCTCGACCAAACGCGACCCTGGGTCCGGTTCATGGCTGTCGCCTGTTTCATCGGAGCCGGGTTTTCAGGCCTGCTTTGCGTTGTCATGCTGCTCGCTTCCCTTGCAGGTGGATTGTCGGACGCCGCTGGCGGGACGATAGGTGGACGGGCGTTGAGCCTGACGTACATCGCGATGGCCGTGATGTATGTCATCGCCGGCCGGTTCCTGACCCGTTACGCTACCGCCATCAAGCTCCTCCGGACGAGCATGGACGCCCGTTTTCTGGAAGAGGCGCTCGGGCACCAGAAGTCGTTCTGGAAGTTCACCGGCATTGTGACAATCGTCGCGCTCTCCTGCGTCGTCCTGCTGTTCGGGCTGGCTGTCATCGTTGGTGCTGTGGCCGCAATCGCCGCGAGGGGCTGAACCAGCACCTGACACAGCCACCTGCTATCGCTGCAGGGCGTGACGGTGGCGGCAGTGGAGCACACCGAGAGACTGCGGACCGCATGAAGTGCTGGCCGCTGGACGTCTGACGAGTATCGGCGCAGGCGATCCCTACAGCGCGGACGTACACCCAGCGGTGCAGGTGCGCCCTGGGAGCGGGGCACCGCCCCCGCGCCGCCCGTCGCGCGCGCTGCCGAGTGGATGCGTGGTTACGTGAACGCGAGGTCGAGCGCCACCTGGCGCCCGGCCGGCAGCGCGTATCGCCGCAGTCCCTGGCGGGCGGGGCCGGCCGGCGGCAGCGGCACCGTTTCGCGCGCGTCCAGCACGAGCACGCCCTCCGCGTCCGCCGGCAGCGACACCCGCAGCGACCGTCGGCCTCGCGTCCCCTCGCACCGGACGCCGAGCGGGCCGCGCGGCGTCCGCGCCGTCACGTCGAGGCTCTCGAGATCCGCCGGCTGCGGCCTCACCTCGAAGCTCGCGAAGCCGGGCCTGGACGGCGAGATTCCCGCCAGGCACATGTAGAGGCCGTAGAGCGGCGCGACCGCGCTGTGGCTCCACTGCGACCCGGAATCGGGCGCGGCCTCCCAGTCTTCCTGGATCGTATTGTTCTCGCGCACCGATCTCATCGTGGCCCACCGCCGCCGCCACTCGTCCACGACCGGCTGCGTCCGCCCCGCGCGCGCCAGCGCCCAGAAGCGCCACCCGGCGTTGCAGGGATAGGAGAAGCCCATGTTCGGCGGGCACTCGGCCAGCGCGGTGACGGCGGCGCCGCTCCGGTTCGCGGGGCACTGATCGAAGAGGATGGAGGTGGCCAGGGATCGATCGCACAGCCGCACGTCGCCGCCGGACGCCCACGGCAGGTTGTTCACGAAGAGCCCGCGGCCGGCGCTCCAGAACCGAGCGACCGCCGCGCGCCGCAGCGCGCCCGACTCGAGCCGCGCGTGTTCGGCCGTCGCCGCGTCGCCCCTGGCGTCGGCGAGCGGGGCGAGCGCGTGCGAGAGCATCGCGGCGGCGTAGAGGTTGAAGGCCAGCTGCTTCTCGCGCTGCTCCCGGTAGGCCTGGTGGTCGAGCCACACGGTGGGGATGCCGAGGTTCTCCACCGGGAGGAGGCCGCGCCCGTTCCTCCTGAGGGTCAGCAGGTAGTCCACGAAGCGCAGCAGCCGCGGCCAGGCCTCGTCCACCTCCTCCATCCGCCCGGTGTACATCCAGTGGTGGTAGCAGTCGAAGACGAACCCGACGCCGTGGTCGAGCAGCGGGCCCCACCCGCTCAGCCCCATCTCGCGCTGGCCGAGCCGTGCGACCCGGTCGTAGGCCGGCCACGAGTCGAGGAAGAACCCCGAGGCCATCAGCCCCTGCGAGAAGGTCCGGACGAAGCGGCCGGGCAGCCGCGTTTCGCCGAAGGCCAGATAGATCGCGTGCAGCTGGTGACCGCCGTCCCCCGAGTACTGCTGCCGCTCGCGGCCCATGCCATCCACGCACGTCTCCTGCGCCGAATTGTGCAGCGTGTTCACGCAGGCGTCGACGAGGCGCTGCAGCGCGGGCTCGCCGACACGGGCGGCCGCTGGGGCCGGCCACGGGAAGCGGCGCCGCCGCAGACCGACGCCCCGGATGACGACGGGCCCGTCGGCGTTGCGGATGTGGAGCTGCAGCCAGCGGCAGCTCTCGAAGTCGAAGGTCTCGAAGGTGTTCACGCCCTTGCGGCAGGTGAAGCGCGTCCAGGCGTGGAAGTGCGTGTTGAGCAGCGCGGGGCCGCCCGGCTCGTGCGCCTCGTGCACCATCAGCTCGACGATGGTGTCGGCCGGCGCCTCGATGGTGAAGAACGGCCACCCGACGGCCTGCTCGGCGAACTCGAAGGTGAGCGCGGCGGCGCGCCCCGGGGCGAGTTCCACGGCCCACTCGCCCGCGGCGATCTCCCGCGCGGATGGCCGCCGGTCCACCGTGAAGGCGTCGGGCACGACGCAGTCGAAGTAGTCTTCGGGCGGGCGGCGCCAGTCGATCCACGTCGATTCGCGGAGCCGGGCCACGGGGACCACGTCCTCGACGAGCATCGGGATCGAACGCGGCCGCAGCGCGGCGCCGGGCGGGCTGCCCCCCATGTCCTGCGCGTAGTCGTTGTAGCTGGAGACGAGCGGCGGCTTGTCGCTCGCGCACTTCAGCGGCATCGCCGGCAGCCAGTCCTCGCCGGGCGCGAAGCCAGGGGCGTCCCAGCCAAACGGGTAACGGCGCGCGTCGAAGTCCTCCTGCAGCGCGCGCAGGAACCACCGCTTGTACTGCCCGGGGCGCCACGCCCGCGCCAGCAGCGCCGACCACCCATCGTCCGACACCACGAGCACCGTCGCACCGTCCGGCATTTCGAGCTCGAGGCGGAAGATGAACCCCGGCTTGCCAAGCGGCCAGGTGCCGTCGCCGTGCCCGTAGTGGAGCACCGTCGCCCCGAGCACGTTCTCGCCCGCCCGCAGCGCGGAGGACAGATCGAGCGGATCGGCCTCCAGCCAGCGCGGGTCGCAGGGCGCCGGTCCCCACTGCACGCGCCGGCCGTTCACCGACAGGAGGTAGCGGCTGTCGGCCGCGACCCAGCCGTGCGCGCGGCGCGGGGCGGCGGGAAGCGACACGGTCTTCCGAAACAGGACGAAGGTGTTGGCGAGCGTGCGCGCCGACGGGTACCAGATCCACCGCGCGGGCGCCAGGTCGAGGCGGTCCGCGGGCGGCTCGGACGCTGTGACGCCGGGGGGAGCACACACCGAGGAGCCTGCCGCGGCTGCCGTGTCCGCCCCTGCACGAGTGTCTCCGAGAAGCGGGGTGGCCAGGCCGGCAAGCGCCGAGCGGCGCAGGAACGTGCGGCGAGAGTGTCCGGGCGTCTTGGGCATGGTGAGGATCGCGGCGCAGTCTTCCGCACATACTCTCGCCGCCGTGCCGTCAGGTCAACTGTCGCCGGCACGCAAGACTGATAGGGAGAGCGAGGCGGTCGCGAGGAGACCTTAGGGGCGGGGTTTGGTTCAGAGCTCGCGGTCGGCTGCGGTGTGATGAAGGTTGGTGAGCCGCGTAGGAATCGAACCTACAACCCGCAGATTAAGAGTTGCTATCGGCCCGTCTGCCGGTGTCTACCCCGTGGTTTTGCTTCAGAAACCAGCGAGTCACAGTCTGTCGGTGTCTACCCTTTCCGCTGGCATCTAACGGCTTGTGTGTCAAATGTGTGTGTCAGACGAAACGCCCGGCCATCGAGCCGGGCGTTGTCGTGTACGCCTACTGCCGGCCGGCGTGGTCGCCGTGGTCGGCGTGCTGGAGCATGAACGCCTCGATGGTGGGCATCCACCCGCGCGCCGGCACGCGGAGGGTGGCGCCGCACGCAGAGCAGCGAACGACGGTTTCCCCCGTCGCGGGCGCCGGCTGGATGCTGAGGTGTGGAATCAGGGACTCAGGCCCCGTGCTGGTCATGCGGTACATCGTCTTCATCTCTTCGTAGCTCCCTTTCGTAACTGCCTGGTTCACTTCCACGGCCGCGCCGGCCCGCGCAGCCATTCGCGTACGCCAAGCCGGAGGCAGAAGATCGCGATCCACACCGCGAACACCACAGCTGGGATGAGCAGGTAGGCGAGCATCGCCTACCGCCCTTCCGCCCACCCGGCCAGCCGGCGCCGCGCTTCCCGGTCACGCAGAGCGCGCCGCTCTTGCCGCCCGGCGCGGCACAGCCGCCGCAGGCGGCGGCGGAGGCAGACGCCCCGCCACCATCGCTTGATCTTGGATGTGAGATACGGTTCGCCGCCGGGAAGGATCAGCATACTGGCCTCCACGCGCCTTGAGGCGCACGGCGGCCGGGAAAACGGCTGCCAGGGTCGGAGTCGAAACGAGGTGGGATAGAATCGGTGCAGCCCATTTGCCCGGTCGCTTCGGGTGATTGGGTCAGGGCCGCGTCGGCGTCGCAAGCGCCGGGGCGGCCCGCTTGACGTACGGCGCACGTTACCGCTGGGCTGGGGCCGGTGTCAAGCGCTCGGCGACAAGCGGCACGCGATCCTGCTGGCGCTGAAGGCGTGGCCGGACAAGAGCGCCCGTCAGTTGGCCGACCAAATCGGCTGCGCTGATACCTATGTGGCACGCCTCAAGGATGAGGTGCGCACAAGTGCGCACCTGCCTTCTCGCGTGACCGGGAAGGACGGCAAGAGTTACCCCGCCACCCGCGCGCCGAAGGCGTGGCCGGAGCGGAGCGCAAACCAGATCGCGGCGCAGATCGGGTGCGACGTGCGCCACGTTTCGCGGACGAAGGATGAAGCTCGGCAGGATGGGACTTGTCCCAACCTGCCTCCCCGCGTGACCGGGATAAGCGGCACGCGCCGCGGCGGGGTCAAGGGGAAACCGCCGGGCCCTACTTCGACCGCGTGGTTCGGTGAGGCGTCGCGGCCCGGCGCTTGGGCCGCGGGGCGCGGTAGGCCGTGCTGGTGTCGCGCGGGTCCAGGCCGCGGGCAATCGCGTTTCTGATGGCGCGGGCTGCGAGGGTTGCACGGCTCATTTCCGTTTGTCCTTTCCGGGTCGATCGAGACTATCACCCACTTGGATGAGCTTTTCCGCCGCGGCCGTAAGGGCGAGCCGCAACTCCCCGTCCAACAAGACGTGGACTTTCGTCGCGTCGCTCTCGGCGGCGAGCTGCGCGCCGATCCTCGATGGCACGCTGAGGATCGCGTCCCGCACGATGCGGTGGCACTCGAACGCGTCCTTGCGTGCCACCGCAGAGTCCACCACGCGGCCCTCGCGGAGGCTCGCCTCGTGCTCGGCCAGGCGAGCGAGCGCCGCCATCCGGCGCGCCCGGGCTTCTGTGATGTCAGGTGGCGGCGTCGCCGCGCGGCGCCCGAGCAACCACTGCACGCAGGCGCCGACGTCACAGGTGGTAGGCTTCGCGCGGCCGTGGTTGACGCAGGGGAGGCCGGCCTCGACGTACTTGGTCACGCGGCACGGAGTGACGCCCAGTAGCGCCGCCAACTCGGCACGCGTCGCGGTGGCTTTTCGTGGCTTCGACATGATCCTCC
>JARKSS010000449.1 GCA_029974175.1 Vicinamibacterales bacterium | reverse complement strand
GCTCGCCCTGTACGAGGAGCGCGGCGCGCTCGAGCGGCGCATCGGCGACCTGAAGGCGGCGCGGGACGGCATGCCGCCGGCCCAGTACCAGCAGGAACTCGAGGGGCTGCTCCTCGAACTGGCCAGGAAGACGCGCGAGATCCGCGAGCGCGAGAAGGTGAAGCAATGAGCCGGACGGGTCGCGTCACCTGCGCCCTCGTGTTCGCCGCCGCGGCGGCCGTGGGGGCGTTTGCGATGCCGCAGGGCGAGCCGGGCAGCCCCGAAGGCTCGCGCATCCGGCGGCTGCTGCAGGGCCTGTGGGGCGAGCGCGGCTCGCCGGCCGAACCCGAACCGGTCCCGATCCCCCACGACGGCCGGTTCGTGATCGCCCGGATCCGCTACACGGTGGGAGGCGGCGGTTTCGAGGGCGGCTTCGGACGGCGCGGCTCGCGCGAGCCGCCGTGGGCGCACGACTACCCGCGCGCCGAGCGCAACTTCATGAGGCTGCTCGGGCGAATCACGACGATCAGGACCTACGACGGCGTCGAGGGAGGCGCCATCGTGGACATCGGGTCGAAGGAGCTGTTCCGCTACCCGATCGCCTACTTCTGCGAGCCCGGCTTCTGGACGCAGACCGACCAGGAGGCGGCCAACCTCCGCGCGTACCTGCAGAAGGGCGGCTTCCTGATCGTCGACGACTTCCGCGGCCGCGATCTCGACAACTTCACGGCCGAGATGCGGCGGGTTCTGCCCGGCATGCGGCTGATCGAGCTGGAACCGGCAAGCCAGGTGTTCCACTCGTTCTTCGAGATCCCGTCGCTCGAGTTCCGGCAGTTCTACGACCGCGACCGGCCGGTTTTCTACGGCATCTTCGTCGACAACGACCCGGGCAAGCGGATGCTCGCGATCGTCAACTACAACAACGACATCAGCGAGTACTGGGAGTGGTCGGACACCGGGTGGAACCCGATCGACCTCACCAACGAGGCCTACAAGTTCGGCGTGAACTACGTGGTGTACGGGATGACGCACTGAGCCGGCGGGCGGGCCGCGAAGGCCCGCCCACCGGGAATCAACGGGCAGGCGCCAGGCGCCCGCCGACCGGAGAGCAGCGTGACGATTGCCAACGAAAGTGTTCGCGTTCTCGAGTCCCAGGACGACGTCTCGGTTGCCGACCGCATGACGGCCACGCGCTCGCTGATCGCCAGCGAGCTGGGCAAGGTCATCGTCGGGCAGGCCGAGGTGGTCGACCAGGTGCTGCTGACGCTGTTCGTCGGCGGCAACAGCCTGATTGTCGGCGTGCCCGGCCTCGCCAAGACGCTGCTCGTCAGGACGATGGCCGAGGTGCTCGACCTGAAGTTCTCGCGCATCCAGTTCACGCCCGACCTGATGCCGTCCGACATCACCGGCACCGACATCATCCAGGACGATCCCGAGACCGGCGGCCGGCGGATGGTGTTCCAGCCCGGCCCGGTCTTCACCAACATCCTGCTGGCCGACGAGATCAACCGGACGCCGCCGAAGACACAGGCGGCGCTGCTCGAGGCGATGCAGGAGCACCGGGTGACCGTGCAGGGGCGCACCTACCCGCTCGACGAACCGTTCCACGTGTTCGCCACGCAGAACCCGATCGAGCTGGAGGGCACCTACCCGCTGCCCGAGGCGCAGCTCGACCGCTTCATGTTCCACATCGTCATCGACCACCCGCCGGAGGACGAGGAACTGGAGGTGCTGCGGACGACCACCGCCGGCCGCGACGTACGCCTCGAGCGGACGACCGGCGCGGCCGACCTCGTGGCGTTCCAGGGCCTGGTGCGGCGCGTGCCGGTGTCGGAGCCCGTCATGCGCTACGCCCTCGCGCTCGTCCGCGCGAGCCGTCGAGGGAACGGGGCCCTCGACTTCGTCCAGAAGTGGGTGTCCTACGGGGCCAGCGTCCGCGCGGCCCAATACCTCGTGCTCGGCGCCAAGGCGCGCGCCGTCACGCACGGCCGCTACCACGTCACCTTCGAGGACGTGCGCGCCCTGGCGCACCCGGTGATGCGGCATCGCGTGCTGACCAACTTCCACGCCGAGTCGGAGGGCATCACGACCGACCAGATCATCGACCAGATTCTCGAGGCGGTGCCCGTGCCCAGGTCGGGAATGTAGGCGGGGATCGGGGATCGGGGATCAGGAATCAGGGATCAGGATTCGGGATTCAGGAGTCGGGAGTCAGGAGTCGGGAGTCGGGAGTCGGGCGGATCGCGGACGGCTGGGGCAGGTCGAAGGGTGGTGAACACGATGCGGACTGGCGAGCAAGCGCAGGCGATGACCGGCGCGAGGTTCGTGGATCCGAAGGTGCTGGCACGCCTCAACAGCCTCGAGCTGGTGGCGCGCACCGTCGTGGACGGCTTCATCAACGGCCTCCACCGCGCGCCGCACCTCGGTTTCTCGCTCGACTTCGCCGAGCACCGTGGCTACGAGCCGGGTGACGACCTGCGGCGCGTGGACTGGCGGTTGTACGCGCGCACCGACCGCTTCTACGTCAAGCAGTTCGAGGCCGACTCGAACGCCAACGTCGTCGTCGTGCTCGACGTGTCGGCCTCGATGCGCTTCGGCAGCCGCGGCATGCCGAAGATCGAATACGGGCGGTACCTTGCCGCGTCGCTCCTCTACTTCTCCCATCAGCAGCGCGACCGGGTCGGCCTCGTCACCTTCGATCGCCGCATCATCAGCTACGTGCCGCCGTCCGCCAAGCACCTCGACTTCGCGCTCTTCGCGCTCGACCGGGCCGAGGCAAGCCGCGAGGGGGAACTGGCTGCCCCGCTGCTGACCACGACCGAGCGGCTGAGGCGTCGCGGGATCGTCGTCCTGGTTTCCGATCTCTACGAGGAGCCCGACCGGGTGGCCGCGGCCATCCGGCCCCTTCGTTTCCGCGGGCACGACGTGATCGTGTTCCACCTGCTCGACCCAGCCGAGCGCGACTTCCCGTTCGACGAGGCTTCGAGCTTCGAAGACCTCGAGAGCGGCGAGCGGCTGCCGGTCGTCCCCGAGGCGCTGCGCACCGAGTACCGGGAGCTGGTACGCCGGCACATCGAAGCCCTGGGCCGCCTGCTGGCGGACAGCCGGGTTGACTACGCCCTGTTCGACACGTCGGTCCCGCTCGACTTCGCCTTGTTCCGGTACCTCGCCGCCCGCGAGCGCCTGCGGAGGGTGCGGTGATGAGCCTGCTCGCGCCGGCGCTGCTCGCGGGTTTGCTGGCCATCGCCATCCCGGTCGTACTGCACCTGGTGCAGCGCGAGCGCAAGCAGGTGGTGGCGTTCCCGTCCCTGATGTTCCTGCGGAAGATCCCGTACCAGTCGGTGCGCCGCCGCGTGATCCGCCACTGGCCGCTGCTGGTGTTGCGCGCGCTGGTGATCGCCCTGCTGGTACTCGCGTTCGCGCGGCCCTTCCTGCCAGGGTCCGACGCGGCGGCCGGGGGAACCGGGGACCGGGAGGTGGCCGTCCTGCTCGACCGCTCCGCGAGCATGGCGTACGGCGACCACTTCCAGCGCGCGCGCGAGGCGGCGCGGAGAGTGGTGGAGGGCCTGGGGCCGGGTGACCGGGCCTCGCTCGTCCTGTTCGCCACCGACGTCGAGGTTGCCGTGCAGCCCGGCGGCGATCGTTCCGCCCTCATGGCGGCAATCGAAGCCGCCCGTCCAACCGCCCTGGGCACCCGGTACGGCCCGGCCATCCAGGCGGGAGCCGGCCTCCTCGAATCGTCGCCGATGCCGCGTCGCGAGGTCGTCCTGATCAGCGATTTCCAGGGCACGGGCTGGGACCGGGGACAGGGTGTGAAGCTGGCGCCGGGAATGGCCCTCACCACGATGCCCGTCGGCGAGGCGCGCGTCGAGAACGCCGCCGTGGTGGACCTGGCCTTCGCGCGGGAGGCCGCAGACCAGTCGGGCAGCGAGAGGGTGACCGTCACCGCGCGCGTGGCCAATCGCGGCGCCACCCGCATCGAGAACAGGGCGATTACCCTCGAAGCTGATGGCAGGCAGATCGACGCGACCGAGGTCTCGGCAGAGCCTGGCACGACGGCAAGCGTCGCCTTCGACCCTCTTACGTTGCCGGCCAACGGCCTGGTGCGGGTTGTCGCCCGGCTGGCACCCGATCGCCTGCCGCTCGACGATGCGTTCCACGCCGTGCTGGCGAGCCGAGAGAAGCTGCCCGTGCTCGTCGTTGAGGCGAGTCCCGGGCAGACGGTCTTCCTGGCACGTGCCCTCGCAGTTTCCTCCGAGCCGCGGTTCGAGGCTCGGCTCCTCGCCGTGCCGCAGGTGACGCCGGTGGAGATCGAGCGGGCCTCCGTCGTCGTGCTGAACGACACGCCGCCGCCGGCTGGTGCGGCCGGGCGGGCACTGGCATCCGCGGTGGAGCGCGGCACGGGATTGCTGTTGGCGCTGGGTGAACGCTCGTCCTGGAGCGAGGGGGCACCCGACCTGCTGCCCGGCACGCTTGGAGAGATCGTGGACAGGCGCGAGGGCCGCGGCGCCACGCTCGGCCACGTCGAACGCTCGCACCCGGTCTTCGAGGTCTTCGGCACGCCGCGCAGCGGCGACCTCACGGCGCCGCGCATCCTCCGCTTCCGCCAGCTGGCTTCGCCGACGGCCGTGCTGGCCCGGTTCGACGCCGGCGAGGTGGCGATGGCGGAACGGCGGGTGGGTCGCGGACGCGTCCTGGCCTGGACGTCCACCCTCGACGGCTACTGGAACGACCTCGTGCTCAAGCCCGTCTTCGTGCCGCTGTTGCACCAGGCGATCAAGTACCTGGCAGGTCATGTGCAGCGGCCAGCCTGGCACGTTGCCGGCGAACCCGTGAACCCATCCGTGCTCTTCGCCAGCGCGGGTGCGAATGACGCGGCCGGCCGCACGGAGCCTTCGGCCGCTCGCGTCGCGCTGTCGCCGTCGGGGGCGCGCCTTCCCGTTCCCGGCGAGGGCAGCCGGCAGGCATTCGTCCCGACCGAGCAAGGGTTCTACGAGATCCGATCGGCGGCCGGGGAAGGAGCCGAAAGCGGGCGCCGGCTGTTGGCGGTGAACGTGGATCCCGCCGAGTCGGACCTTGCCAGGCTCGATCCTGCCGAGCTGGCGACGGCGGTGAGACAAGGCCCGGCGGTGGCCTCCGGTGGTGAAGCCCGGCAGCTGTCACCCGAGGACCGCGAGCGGCGCCAGGCGCTGTGGTGGTATCTGCTCGCGCTGGCCGTGCTGGCGCTGGGAGCCGAAGCGCTGCTCGCCGGACGCCTCTCGCGCCGGCGGAGTCCAGCGCGGGCCGTATCGGAGGTTGCGGGCGGAGACGCCGCACCGGCACAGGAAAGTCAGCGCCTGGCGTCGTGATGCGCCTCGGCTGCCACCTGGCGGCGACGAGGGCCCACGGGGCGACCACGAGGGTCGCCCCCAACCTTCGCGCTGTCAGTTGTTCGTGATGGAGATGGTATGCCCCCCCACGACTCGAGCGAACGCGACAAGCTCCTGCACGTCATCCGACAGGTGCGCGGCCGCTGGCGCTGGCGCGTGGTGCTGCGCAGCCTCACGGTGCTGCTTGGCGCGGCCGTCATCACCGTGCTGGCGGCGGCGTGGGGCCTCGAACGCTGGCGCTTCCGCCCCGAGGCGATCGTGGCCTTCCGGGTGGTGACCTACCTCGCGCTCGTCGGGCTTGGCTGGTTCTTCCTGATCCGGCCGCTCGCACGCCGCGTCACCGACCTGCAGGTTGCCCTGTACCTCGAGGAGCACGAACCCTCGCTCGAGGCGCTGCTGCTGAGCGCGGTGGACGGCAGCCTGCGGCAGCCCAGCGAGGGGCGCGCCGAGTCGGAGGCACTGCTCGAGCGGCTCATCCACGCGGCCGTCGAACAGTGCGAGAAGATCCGGGACGGCCGCGAGCTGGAACGCGGCAGCCTGCGCCGCTCGTGGCAAGCCCTGGGCGCCATTGGCGCGGTGGCGGCGCTGGTGTTCCTCGGAGGGCCCGCGTACCTGCGGCACGGGGCGATGACGCTGCTCGTTCCCGTTCGCGGGGTGGAAGCCTCGTCGCCCTACCACATCGAGGTCGCGCCCGGCACCGCGACGCTCCCGCGCGGCGCCGACCTTGCCGTCTCGGCGCGTCTGGTCGGGTTCACGAGCACTGACGCCACGCTCTTCACCCGCGCGCCGGCAGGCGCCGGCTTCGAGCGGGCGGCGATGATCCCCGCGAAGGGGGGCGAGTTCGAAGCCACGGTCTTCCGGCTGCGCGACTCGCTCGAGTACTTCGTCGAGGCCGCCGGCGTGCGTTCGCCCGTCTACCAGGTGCAGGTGGCCGACCTGCCGCAGGTGGAGCGCCTCGAGTTGGAGTACGTCTTCCCTGCCTACACCGGCCTTTCCCCGCAGAAGGTTGAAAACGGGGGCGACATTGCCGTCCTGGCCGGGACGAAGGTCCGGGTGCGCGTCCATTCGACGCTGCCGGCCGCGTCGGGCCGGATCGTTGTCGAAGGAGGCCAGCCGGCCACGCTCACGAAAACGCTCGAGACCGCGCTGGACGGCGAGTTCGAGGTGAAGCGCAACGGGTCGTACCACGTCGAGCTGCAGGCGCCGACAGGCGAGATGGTGGCGGCTTCTCCGCACTACGCCATTGACGTCCTTGCCGATCAACCTCCGTCGGTCGTCATCGTGCGGCCCCAGCGCGACCTGCGGCCGACGAACCTCGAGGAGGTGTTCGCCGAGGCGCGCGCCGAGGACGACTTCGGCATCGGGAGGCTCGACCTGGTGGTGTCGGTCAACGGCGGCGCTGAGCGGAGCCTGAGGCTCGGGGGCGGTTCACGATCGAGGCAGGTGACCGCCGGCCACACGTTCTTCCTCGAGGAGATGAACCTGCAGCCGGGC
>JARKSS010000539.1 GCA_029974175.1 Vicinamibacterales bacterium | reverse complement strand
GCCTCCACGCCCGCCCCCGGCGGCCCCCGCGGGCGGCCGCTGGGCCGGCGGGCGCGGCGGCCACGTCGACGCCAGCGCCGAGGGCTCGTTCACGTAATCCGCCAGGTCGAACAGCGACGGTTCTGGCGGCGCCTTCTCCTTATCCTTCGGCAACCCGTCCTCCGAGCGGGACATTGTACACGCAGCCCAGCAGGCCACAGCCGCCGCCCGCTTCCCCTACTCGACGCACTTGCCCAATCCGATACGATTGAAGAGTTTTGTCCAAACCGATGAGCCCAAAGCCCCGACGCCTCACGCCCTTCCTGGCCCTTGCGCTTGCAGCCGGCCTGCTGGCCGCTGGGTGCGGCCCCTCCAAGTCGAACCCGGCCTCGCCCAGCCCGCCCCCCACGAGCGGCTCGGCCGTCGTCTACTCGGCGCTTGGCGCCAGCGACGCGGCCGGCGTCGGCTCGAGCGCGCCATGCATGCCGTTCTCGGACTGCCCCAACGGGATGGGGTACGTCCCGCGAATCGTGCGCGACCTGCAGGCGAACGGCTCCACCGTCCAACTGCAGAACCTCGGCATCCCGGCGGCAGTGCTCAGCCAGCGGATCCAGTCGATCGGCGAACAGTACGGTCGGACGATTCCCGCGAACTTCATCGAGCAGGAGCTGCCGTTCGTGCTCCGCAACGCGACGCTGGTCACCGTGTTCGCCGGCGCCAACGACGTGAACACGATCGGCGCGGCGGTGGCCGCCGGCGCCGGGGGCAGCGACCCGAACGCCTACATCGATGAGCAGATCAGGGCCTTCGGCAACGACTACCGGGTGCTGCTCGACGGCATTCGCGCCCGCGCCCCGTCAGCGCGGATCGTGGTCGCGAACCTGCCGAACATGGGAACGATGCCGTATGCGTCGGGCTACAGCGCGAGCCGGCGCCGGCTGCTGCAGAAGGCCTCGGTCGGTATCACCACCCAGGTCATCAACCCGCTGGCGTCGCGGGGCATCGCCGTGGTGGACCTGATGTGCGACAGCCGGTACGTCACCAAGTCGTACCTGTCGTCGGACGGCTTCCACCCGAACGACACCGGCTATGCGAGGCTCGCGGCCGACTTCCTCGAGGCAATCCGGTCGTCGAATGCCGCCGCGCCCCCCTCCTCGTGCCCGCAGATGACGGCGGTCAAGTAGCCGGCGAAACGCCTGGCGTTGCCCGCGCTAGGGCGAGTGCGCGCCGGTGTCGTCCACCAGCCAGAAGCGGACGGGCAGGGAGAGCAGGGCGTAGCGCTCGCGCAGCCGGATGACGTGCGACGAGTAGTCGCGCTTGGCAATCTCGCCGGCAAGCAGCCGGGCCCGCAGCCGCCGCAGCTCGAAGCGATACAGGTCGTTGAGAAACGCCTGCACGTGGGCCGGAGGGGTGTCGTTCCGCGGCCGCACCCCGTGCCGCAGCAGCTGCTCGAGGACCCCGGGCCGGTACGGCATCAGGCTGCCTGTCCCGCCGCGGCTTACGGCGTTCCGCTCAGCATCTTCTCGCGCAGCGCCCGGAACTCGTTCCCCGGCGCCCACTCCGGGTACTTCTCCGCCTGCGCGACCCGGTAGCCCACCAGCCAGTAGTACTGCAGGTCCTCGGCGGCGCCGCTCATGTCCCAGTCGGGCCGTACCTTGTCGGACGGCTTGTGGTAGTCGTTGGCGGTGTATTCCTCCAGCATCTTCAAGCCCCAGCCCTCGGGCTTGCCGATGTACTCCACGCCGCCCTCGCTCGCCAGCGCCGGCACGCCACGCCTGGCGAACGGGAAGTGGTCGGACCGGTAGTAGCCGCCGCGCTCGGGTGTCGGGTCGGGCCTCACCACCCGCCCCTGTGACGCCGCCACCGCCTCGGCGTACGCGTCCAGATCTGAGTTGCCGTACCCGGTGATGCTGATGTCCTTTGTCCGCCCGTGGACGTTCAACGAGTCCATGTTGATGACGGCCAGCGTCTTCGCGAGGGGATACAGCGGGTTCTCGGCGTAGTACTCCGAGCCGAGCAGCCCCTGCTCCTCTGCCGTCACGGCCAGGAAGAGGATCGAGCGCCGGGGGCGCGGCTGCAGCGACGCAAAGGCCCGCCCCAGCTCGATCAGCCCGCCAATGCCGGTCGCGTTGTCGCGCGCGCCGTGGTAGACCGGGTCGCCGTCCACCGGCTCGCCTATCCCGTAGTGGTCCCAGTGGGAGGTGTAGATGACGTACTCGTTCTCGAGCACCGGGTCGCTGCCGGTCACCTTCCCCACCACGTTGTGCGAGTCCACGGTGCGGATCGCGTTGCGCAGCGTCATCGAGGCGGTCACGCCAAAGGGGACCGGCTTGAACTCGCGCGTGGCCGCTGCCTTCTTGAGGGCGTCGAAGTCGTGGCCCGCCAGCGCGAACAGCTCCTTCGCCCGGTCGAGCGTGATCCACCCCTCGATGGCCGGCCGGCTCATGTTCTTGTCAGGGGCCACCAGGTCGAACTGCTCGGACGCCCAACCCTGCACGACGGCGAAAGGGTACGCGGCGGGCTCGGTCTCGTGCACGATCAGGACGCCCGCGGCGCCCATCTTCTGCCCCATCTCGTACTTGTAGGTCCAGCGGCCGTAGT
>JARKSS010000413.1 GCA_029974175.1 Vicinamibacterales bacterium | reverse complement strand
CACAGGGGCTCGGCTCGAAGCACGACCCGCTCGTGCGGCGCACTCCAGGCCGCGTCGGCACCCAGGCGCAGTTCCGACGCCTCGCGCGTCTCCCCGAGGCGCCGCAGTATCTCGGCGCACGATCGCGGCATCACCGGCAGCAGTAGCACGGCCGCGATCCGCACCGCCTCGACCACGTCGGAGAGCACCTGCGTCAGGCGCTCCTGCTCGCCACGCCGCGCCAGCGTCCACGGCTCGGTCTCGGCAATGTACTCGTTGGCGGCGTCGATCAGAGTGAAGGCCGCGGCGGCCCCCTCGTGCAGCCTGAACGCGTCCATCGCGCGGCGGTACCGCCCCACCGTGTCGGAGGCCACCTCCGCCAGCCGCCCGGGTGCGCCCGCCGCCGGCAGCCGGCCGCCCCGGTACTTGTCCACCATCACGGCCAGGCGATTGACCAGGTTGCCCAGGTTGTTCGCCAGGTCAACGTTGTACCGTTCCTCGAACCGGTCCCACGAGAAGTCGCCGTCCTGCCCGTACGCGATCTCCTTGACCAGGTACAGCCGAAGCGGGTCGGGGCCGAAGCGCTCGGCCGCCTCGAGCGGGTCGAGGATCGTGCCGAGCGACTTGCTCATCTTCTGCCCTTTGAGGTTGACGAAGCCGTGGCCGAAGACCTGCTTCGGCAGCGCCAGGCCCGCGCTCATCAGCATCGCCGGCCAGACGACACAGTGGAAGCGCGTGATGTCCTTCCCGATGACATGCAGGTTTGCCGGCCACCACCGTTCGAACTGCGCCCCGTCGCCCCCGAATCCGATTGCAGACACGTAGTTGACCAGCGCGTCGAACCAGACGTAGACGACGCTCGAGGGGTCGAAGGGCAGCGGGATGCCCCAGGACTGGCCGGCCCGGCTGATCGAGATGTCGTCGAGGCCAGACTCGAGCAGCCGGAGAATCTCGTTGCGGCGCACCTCGGGCTCGAGAAATTCGGGATGCGCCTCGAAGTGCGCGAGCAGTGCATCGCGGTACTTCGACAGGCGGAAGAAGTGGTTGCGCTCCTTGATCCACTCCGGCTTGGTCAGGTGCACCGGGCAAAGGCCGTCCACCAGGTCTTTCTCTGGCTTGAACGCCTCGCACGAAACGCAGTACGGCCCCTCGTAGAACGCCTCGTAGAGATCGCCCCGGTCGGCAATCCGCTGCACCATCGCGGTCACGCCGACGCGGTGGCGCTCCTCGGTCGTCCGGATGAAGTCGTCGAACGACACATCGAGCCGCCCCCACACCTCCCGGAACTCGCGTTCCATGCGGTCGCAGTACGCCACGGGGTCGAGCCCCAGTTCGCGGGCCTTTCGGAACACGTTCTGCGAGTGCTCGTCGTTGCCCATCAGGAAGTGGGTCTCGACGCCGAGCAGCCGCTGGTAGCGGGCGATCACGTCGGCCGTGATCTTCTCGTAGGCGGTGCCCAGGTGCGGCCGGCTGTTGACGTAGTCGATCGCGGTGGTGAGGTAGAAGCGGGACATAGGGCGGGAAACCGGGAAATCGAGAACGCAAACAAAGAGTGTATTTTACCTTCAAGCCCTCACGGCGCGCGACGCGCGTTACCGGCCGTACGCGCGGAGCGCGGCGGCCTGCACCTGCTTGACGGGAACCCCGGCCCGCGCGGCCGCCCGATCGCAGTCGTCGAACTCGGGCGCCGCGTTGACGACCTCCTCGCCCAGCCGCGCGACCTTGACCCGGATGGGACCCCACGCCGTCTCGACCGTCACCGTCTCGCGCGCCAGGCAGCTGCGTGCAACCTCCTGGTAGCGTAGCCCAATGGTGGTCGTTTCACGAAAGACGAGCTCGGCCATCGCCTCGCGGAGCGAGGGGGGCGCCACCACGGTCAGCAGCGTCCCC
>JARKSS010000412.1 GCA_029974175.1 Vicinamibacterales bacterium | reverse complement strand
CGCGAGGCGCTGGACGAGGCCGGCCTCTCGTGTCCGAGCTGCCATCTGGCCTTCTCGAGCGCCGATCCCCGCCCGCTGTTCGAGGATGCGAAGACCGTCGGCGCGCGGTACGCTACGGCGTCCGTGCTGATGCCTCCCGCGACGGCGGCCGCCTCGTCCGCCGGCATGCTCGAGGCGCTGGCCAACCTGACGCTCGACGACTTCAAGAAGATTGCGGCCCTGGCGAACGAGATCGGGGCCAAGGCACGCGAGGCCGGTCTCCAGTTCGTCTACCACAACCACAACTTCGAGTTCCGCGACCTCGGTGGGAAGACCGGCTGGCAGGTTCTGCTCGCCGAAACCGACGCCAGCCTCGTGAAGATCGAGCTCGACGCCGGCTGGGCCACGGCGGCGGGGCAGGACGTCCTCGAGCTGTTCCGCCAGCACGCGGGCCGCTTCTGCATGCTGCACGTCAAGGACTTCGTCCTGACGGGGAAGCCGTCGCACGCCCTGTTCGGGCCCGACCGTCCCACCGGGACCGAGCTTGGCCGCGGGCAGATCGACTACAGGGCGATCTTCGCGGCCGCCCCGGCCGCGGGCATCGAGTATTACTTCTCGGAGCAGGAGCCGCCCATCGTCAACATGACGCCGCTCGAGGCCGCGAAGGTGAACTTCGAGTACATGCGGTCGCTGTAGACGGATTCGATAGGCGCGTGATTTCCCGATCACGCGCCCCCCTGTCGCCATCGATCCTTCCCGCCACGACGTGGTGGTTCCGGGCAACATGCCGCCTCCACGGTGGGGTGGCGGCTGGGTCGAGTCGCCTTCATCGCAGCGGCGTTCAAATGCCCCTCGTGCTCACCGTTTACGGGGGTCATCGCGTGCGCCGCGATGTAGGTGGCCACCGCCTTCCCCATGTCGCTTCCGATGGCGCAGGCCGTGCGGAAGTGGATGCCCGCCCAGATCCTGGCGCCGTGAATCTCATCGACAGCCGCCGCGAAGTCGTCGCCGCATGCAAGTGAACTGCCTCGGTTTCTGATACGCCGTCCCTGCCGCGCGGTCATCAACTTGCATGGGCCCGGCCGGCGAATCACCGGCCGCCTCGGCGCGGGCCGGGCTCGCCTGCCGGTCACCAGGTGGAAAAACAGGAGACAAGGGCATGAGAGCCAGACTTGCCGTTCGTCACGGTGGCTGCCTACTTGTCGCGCTGGTCGCTCTATGCGTGTCGCCCAGCGCTACATCGAGCGACTCGTCGTCGTTACAAGCACCCTCCTCTGACCAGGCTCGGCAGGGCGGCGTCGAGCAGCAGGTGAAGGCGGCACACGAGCAGCTGCTCGATGCCGCCCGGAAGGACGACAAGGCTACGGCCAGCCAGATGATGGCCGACGAGTTGTCCTGGGTCCACGCTTCGGGGAGGGTGGCCGGCAAGGAAGAGCTTCTTGGCGCGAGGCCCACTCCACCGCCCCACGTGGAGGTCGAAGAGGTTCGGACGTTCGACAAGACGGCCATCGTCACGGGGTCAAGCCGTTTCGAGGATGGAAGACAGCAGCGCTTCCTCCAGCAGTGGATCAACGACGAAGGGCAGTGGAAGCTCCTCGCTCACCAGGGCACGCCCATTGGCGGGATGCCAGCGGCGGGCCGGGCGCGTGCAACGCCATCCGCTGAGGGCACGGCGGGAAGGGCGACGATGAAGGGCGCAGCGCCGGCCTTCTCCTCGGACGAGGCACGCGCCGTGTGGAAGGTCGACACGCAACTGCGCGACGCCTTTCTGACTGGGGACGTCGCCGCCTACGAGAAGCTGACGTCGGACAACTTCGTGCGCATCGGGCCGGGCGGTGAGCGCCAGGACAGGGGCGAGTTCCTGCAGACCGTGAAGCGGAACGCGGGACAATCCGCCGGCCGGATCGAGGTTGGTGAAGTCAGCATCGACCTCAGCGGCGACGTCGCGCGGGTCATGATGACGACCTGGGGAGCGATGCCTGGCGGCGAAGAGTTCGCACCCCTACGGCTCACAAAGGTGCTCGTCAAGCGGGCCGGGCAGTGGCAGCAGGCCGCCGTCATCTTCACGCCGATGACGAAGCAGCCGTAGGAAGGCCGGCAGGGACGCCGTCCCCGCTTGGCCGGCAGGGACGCCGGCCCTAGCGGGGCGGCCCCTGCTTGCTCGGGTCGCCGGTGGGCGGCGGGGCCTGGTCGGTCGCCGCGGGCGGTCCGAGCAGCTCGGTCAGGATTGGCTTCAGCGCGTCGGCCCACACCTGGTAGCCTTTGACCGTCGGGTGCAGGCCGTCGCCCATCATCCCCGGGAACAATCGCCCATCCTTGTCGGCCAGCCTGTCGTTGATGTCGAGGTAGCGCACCCGCTTGCCGTCGGCCATCTTCGCGAGGTTCACGTTGATGCGGGCGATCTCGGGCAGCACGGCGGGGTTGTCGTTGCGGGGGAAGATGGCCGTCAGGACGATGGTCGCCTCGGGCGCCTTCGCGCGGCAGGTGTCAACGACGGCTCGGAGGCCGCGTGTGATCTCTTCCACCTTGGTGTCGCCTCCCGGCTCGCTCCCGACGTTGTTGGTGCCGGCCTGCAGGACGATCACCTTCGGGTTCACCCCGTCCAGCTCGCCGTGCTCGAGGCGCCAGAGGATGTTCTCGGTGCGGTCGGCGCCCCAGCCGAAGTTGCCTGCGTTCCAGCCGAAGAAGTTCTTCGTCCAGTTCGCCAGCAGCTCGGGGTAGTCGGTCGCGCCCCAGCGCCGCGTGATCGAGTCGCCCAGGAAGTAGACGTCGATGCGGCCGGCCTTCGCCTTCGCGAGCAGCTGCTGGTGCGCCACCAGCGAGTTGGCATCCCAGCGGGGCGACGGCCGGTCGGCGGGCCACGTCCGCGGTGGCCGTTGATACCCCAGCAGTCGGTTCGCCCAGGGGATGAACCACTTCCAGTTCGGCGCGTCGGTGTGGCCGCCGTCGTGCTGCCGCCACGCCAGGTGGCCGTCGAGCAGGCCGACGTTCACCGGCGGCATCTTCTCGGTCTTGTAGTCGTCGGAGGTGCCGAGGTCCTTCACGCCGAGCAGCCGGAAGGCGGGTCCGGCCGCCACCGCCGCCTGGAAGCTGCCCTGCTGGTCGAGCCACTTCGAGTCGCCCATCTCGGGGATGCCGTAGCTGATGAAGGTTGGCCGCGGTGCGCAGAGCGCAATCAGCTGGTGGGCGTCCACCGGGATGTCGCCGGCGTTCATGCTGCCGAAGACCGCGTCCGTTGCGCCGTACTTCAGGAAGTTCCCGGCCATCCAGTGGTACTCGCCGGCACCAGTCAGGTTCTCGACCGCCTCGCCGAAATTGCGGCGGTGCAGCTTCGCGCCCCCCTCGCCGGACGACCCGACCAGCGCCACCGCGAAGCGCGGCTCGAAGGCCATGGTGACCAGCGCCGCCTTGCCGTACCGCGACACTCCCTCGATGCCGACCCGCTTGGCGTCCACGGTCGGATCGGTCTCGAGGTAGTCGAGCGCGCGCGCGGCGCCCCACGACCAGGCACGCAGCGACCCCCAGTCGTCCGGCTTCCGCGGCTGGCCCTTGTTCACCAGGCCGATGATGCCGCGCGTGAGCCCTGCGCCATTGTCCGCCTGGATGCTGGAGGGGTTGAGGAACCCGAAGCCCCAGCCGGCCGCGATCAGCTGCTCGGTGGCCGGCGGATCGTAGCCGAGCGCGCCGGGCGGCGGCGTGAAGCGACGCGGCATGGCAGGAGGCGGCGCCGTGCCGAGCGCCTGGCCGAGACCGCCGCCGCGGAACATGATCATCACCGGGACGGGGGTCGTCAGATCGGCCGGCGTGACCAGCGTGAACTCGATTTCGACCGTGATCGCCGGGCACTCCGAGTTGTCGGCGCGGCCTACCAGCTGCCGCCCGACGACCGGGATACCGGCGATGGTCCCTTCCTGCCGCGCGGCAACCGACCAGGTCACCTTGGGCACGTTGGCCGGGATGCGCCCGAACACCTCGCGCTCGAAGTCCTCGATGATTTCCTTGTGCCGCTCGGTCCACCCGGCCGCGCCGGTCACCTTGCGGCCGTCCTTCAACGTCAGCAGTTCCGGCAGGTCGGGGAACGGGTTGGCGAGCGCCTCGTCGTAGTTCGCGGGGTTGGGGTCCTTCTCGTTGGCGCTCGGTCCCGGGCGGAGCGCCTTGATGCCGAGCTGGTTCATCATGTGCCGGTGGTCTTCGGCCGTCGTCCACTCCTTCAGCGCCTGGCAAGGCGCTTCTTTCTGCGCGCAAATTCCCGCGCGCGATCCTGCCAGCACCACACCGGCGACGACGAAGCAGCCAGCCAGCGCGCTCGCCTTGACGATGGAGTTCATGGCCCCTCCCCGGTGCGCATCCTACCACCGACAGCCGCCGGCCTGGCGCGCCCCTCGCGCCCTTCTGCCCGATGACGTGGGATTGGAATTGGAATCGGGGATAGAATCCCCGGCCATGGCGACCAGACCTCGTCGGCCCCTGCTGCTGTCCGCCCTCAGCGTCCTCGGCCTTGCCGTCGTTGCGGCCACGGGGTCCGGGGTCCAGGCGGACCGCGAACCCGGCATCCTCACGCCGCCCCCACCACGCACGCCTCGTATCAACGGCCCGTCGGTCTACGGTGTGCGTCCCGGCCGCCCGTTCCTCTACCGCATCCCCGCCATTGGCGACCGCCCGATGCGCTTTCGCGCAGAGGGCCTGCCGGCGGGCCTTGCGCTGGACGAGGCTACCGGCATCGTGCGCGGCACCATCACGGATCTGACGCCTCGCTCCCACCAGCTGACGCTCATCGCCTCGAACGCCCGCGGCCGCGCCAGCCGGCCGTTCCGCATCGTCGTCGGCGACACGCTGGCGTTGACGCCGCCGATGGGCTGGAACGACTGGTACACCTTCTACGAGCAGCCGAGCGACGAGCTGATGCGGAAGGCCGCCGACATCATGATCAGCTCGGGCATGGCCGACCACGGCTATCAGTACGTGAACATCGACGACGCGTGGATGGGGAAGCCGGGATCGAACGACCCGGCGCTTGCGGGGCCGGCGCGCGACGAGCGGGGAATGATCAACGCGAACGGTCGCTTCCCCGACATGAAGGCGCTGACCGATTACATCCACGCCCTGGGCCTGAAGGCCGGCCTCTACACCTCGCCTGGTCCACTGACGTGCGCCGGTTTCCACGGGTCGCACGGGTACGAGGCCCAGGACGCGGCGCGGTTCGTGGAGTGGGGGTTCGACTTCCTCAAGTACGACTGGTGCTCTTACGAGAAGGTGGCGCCGAAGGGAAGCTCGCCCGACCCCGAGCGTCTCCAGAAGCCGTACCGCCAGATGGGGACGCTGCTGAAGGAGCAGCCCCGCGACATCGTGCTCAACCTGTGCCAATACGGGATGGGTGACGTCTGGACATGGGGCGCCGAGGTGGGCGGCCACTCGTGGCGGACCACCGGCGACCTCGGCCTCGAGAAAGGCGAGCGGCTGCCGGGCTTCTACTCGATCGGCTTTCGAAACGCCCGGCATTCCGCGTTCGCCGGCCCCGGCCGCTGGAACGACCCCGATTACATCCTGATCGGCTACGTGGGCAACGCGCACGACATCAGCGAGCCGCCGAAGCCGACCACGCTGACGCCCAACGAGCAGTACTCCTACATGTCGATGTGGGTGCTGATGGCGGCGCCGCTGTTCTACTCCGGCGACATCACCCGCCTCGACCCGTTCACGCTCAACGTCCTGAACAAC
Organism: Vicinamibacterales bacterium; assembly: GCA_029974175.1. Lineage (GTDB taxonomy): Bacteria > Acidobacteriota > Vicinamibacteria > Vicinamibacterales > Fen-181 > JARKSS01. The sequence goes on along the minus strand of JARKSS010000412.1, from coordinate 9,470 downwards.
GCCGAAGTCATCGCGGTCAACCAGGACGCCCTCGGCCTCCAGGCGCGCTTCGTCCGCAAGACGGACGACGAGTTCGTGCTGGTCAAGCCGCTCGAGGACGGGTCGCTGGCGGTAGGGCTGTTCAACCTCTCGGAGGAGACGCGGACCATCAGCGTGAGGATGGCCGAGCTGGGCGTGAACCGCCGTCGCGTGCGCGACTTGTGGCGGTGGAAGGACATTGGCGTGTTCGAGGACGACTACAGCGCGAGCGTCGGTCGGCACGGCGTGATGCTCGTGCGGATGGACCCAATCCCATGACCTCACGCGAGCGGATTGCCGCGGCCTGCGCTCACCGCGAGCCCGACAGGCTGCCGGTGGATGTCGGCGGCGGATTCCAGACGGGCATTCACGTCAGCGTGGTCTACCAGCTGCGCCAGGCGCTGGGCCTCGACCCGCCCGGCACACCCGTGAAGGTGGTCGAGGTGTGCCAGATGCTGGGGGAGATTGCGCCCGACCTGGCCGATGCGCTGCACGTGGACACGGTCAGCCTGCACGGAACCGGGACGATGTTCGGGTTCCCGCAGGTCGAGTTCAAGCAGTGGCAGCTGGCCGACGGGACGCCCGTGCTGGTGCCGGTGGATTTCAACACGTCCTACGAGCCGAACGGCGACCTGCTGCAGTGGCCCGAGAACGACCGCAGCGTGGGGCCGAGCGCGCGCATGCTGCCGGGCAGCCCGTTCTTCGACCCGATCGAGCGGCCGCAGCCGATCGATCCGGCGCGGCTGGATCCCTCCGACAACACCGAGGAGTTCACGCCCGTGGAGGAGGCCGAGCTGGCGCACTACGCCCGGCTGGCCGATCGCCTGTGGCGCAGAACGGACCGGGCGCTCTTCTGCACGTTCGGCGGCCTCACCTTCGGCGACATCGCGCTGGTGCCCGGCGCCAGCCTCAAGCGGCCGCGCGGGATCCGCGGCATCGAGGAATGGTACGCCAGCACCCTGACGCGGCCCGACTACATCCGCGCCGTGTTCGAGCGGCAGGCCGAGATCGCGGTGCAGAACCTCGAGCGCCTGTACGCGGCGGTTGGCGACCGGGTCGCGGTCATCCAGACCAACGGCACCGACTTCGGTACGCAGAACGGCCCCTTCTGCAGCCCGAAGATGTACCGGGAGCTGTACATGCCGTACCAGCAGAAGGTGAACGGGTGGATTCACGCGCACACGCCGTGGAAGACGTTCATGCACTGCTGCGGCGGCATCGAGCCGCTGCTCGAGTCGATCGTCGAGGCGGGCTTCGACATCCTGAATCCGGTACAGTGCTCGGCCCGCGGGATGGATCCGGTGGACCTGAAACGGCGTTTCGGCGACCGGCTGGTCTTCTGGGGCGGCGGCGTCAACACGCAGCGGACGCTGCCCTTCGGCACACCGGCCGAGGTGCGCGACGAGGTGCGGCGGCGCATCGAGATCTTCGCGCCGGGCGGCGGCTTCGTCTTCGCCGCGATCCACAACGTGCAAGCGGACGTGCCTGTCGAGAACGTCCTGGCGATGTTCGAGGCCGTCGCGGAGTACCGATGACGCCGCGTTACAACCTCGGCTACGTGTGGACCATCTCGCTCGTGGCGGCGATGGGCGGCCTGCTCTTCGGCTACGACTGGGTGGTGATCGGGGGCGCGAAGCCGTTCTTCGAGAAGAGCTTCGGACTGACGACGGCCGCCTCCATCGGGTGGGCCAACTCGTGCGCGCTGGTCGGCTGCCTGGCAGGATCGCTCGTCACCGGCGGGCTGTGCGACCGCTTCGGACGCAAGCGGCTGCTCGTCGCATCGGCGCTGCTCTTCGCCGGCTCGTCCGTCCTGACCGGGTGGGCCGGCTCGTTCAAGGCCTTTGTTGTCTGGCGGGTCGCGGGCGGGGCCGCGATCGGCATGGCCTCGACGCTCTCGCCGATGTACATCGCAGAGGTGGCCCCGCCGCACCTGCGCGGTCGGCTGGTCGCCGTCAACCAGCTCACCATCGTCATCGGGATCCTCGCGGCCCAGGTCGTCAACTGGATCATCGCCGTGCTGTTGCCGTTGCCCGGCGTCGCCGCCGCCGAGGCGGCGCGCGCCGCCTGGAACGTGGCGTACGGCTGGCGGTGGATGTTCACGGCGGTCGCCGTTCCCTCGCTCGTGTTCCTCGCGGGAGCGCTCGTCGTACCCGAGAGCCCGCGGTGGCTGATCGTCTCGGGGCAGGGCGAGCGCGCGCGGCGCGTGCTCGCGCGGATCGGAGGCGAGGCGTACGCCACCGCGGCCGCGGCCGACATCGCGCGCACCGTCTCCCGCGAAGCGGGGCCAGGCCCGGCTTCCAGCCGGCGCGGCGCCACGGAGGTGCGGGCCCTGCTCGACCCAGCCGTGCGGGGAATCGTCCTGGTGGGCGTGGCCCTCGCGGTGCTGCAGCAGTGGAGCGGCATCAACTCGATCTTCAACTACGCAGAGGAGATCTACCGGTCGGCCGGGTACGGCATCGGCGAGATCATGTTCAACATCGTGATCACCGGCACCATCAACCTGGTGTTCACGCTGGTCGCGATCGCGGTGGTCGATCGGGTGGGCCGGCGCGCGCTGATGCTGGCCGGCTGCGCGGCCATCGGCGTCTCGCACCTCCTGCTCGGAGCCGCCTACGCCGCGGGCCTGCAGGGGTTCCCGGTGCTGGTGTTCACGCTGTGCTCGCTGGGGGCGTATGCCCTGTCGCTCGCGCCGGTGACCTGGGTCCTCATCGCCGAGATCTTCCCGAACCGGGTCCGTGGAGCGGCCGTGTCAGTGGCCGTCTCGGCGCTCTGGACCGCCTGCTTCATCCTGACCTTTGCCTTCCCGTTGCTGCAGCGGACGGTGGGGATCGCGGTCACCTTCTGGATCTATGCCGCGATCTGCTTCGCCGGCTTCGCCTTCGTCCGCGCGAGAGTGCCCGAGACCAAGGGACGCAGCCTCGAGGAGCTGGAGGAGGACTTGGGGACAGCAGAACAGCTGACGGCGGACAGCTGACAGCGGCTTGGATGGCGGACGGGCGAGTGCGCCGGCTTGCGAGCCGTCCGGCTGAGGCTTTTGGGCGCCACCCCGCGCGGCGCAACCCGGTCCGATGGTGACCAGAGGAGGGCTTTCGATGCGCGTTCGTTCCCTCGCCGTATTCCTCGTTCTCGCATCCGCGCTGGTCGCGGCAGCACCCAGCCAGGCGCCTTCGCCTCGGGGCGCCCCGCGCACCTACTGCAACCCGCTACCGATTCCCAACTACCCGGTCGGCCGCCTGGTGAGGGACCTGCGAGCCGGCGACAAGATTGACGGGTCGTTCCTGTGGTTCGTCGATCGGGTCGAGCAGTACCGCGAGCTGGCCGATCCCGCGGTCCTCTGGCACGACGGCAAGTGGTTCCTGTATCCCTCTGTGGACATGGCCTGGGTGAGCGCCGACATGGGCGCAACGTGGCAGCATCACCCGCTCAACGTCCGCGACGCCGGATACGCGCCGACCATTGTCCGGCAGGGCAGCCGGTTCCTCCTGATGGCCAGCGAGTCGGCGATCTACGCGTCCGATTCTCCGCTTGGCCCCTTCACCGAACTGGGCCGGCCGAAGCTTCCCGCCGGGCTGCCGGTCACCACCGACCCGATGCTGTTCGTCGACGATGACGGGAGATTGTTCCTCTATTGGGGCTGCACCGAGACGGTCGGGATCTTCGGCATCGAGCTCGATCCCTCGGATCCGGCACGGCCAATCGGGCCCGCGAAGAAACTGATCCCGTTCTCGCCCGACGCGCATCCCTGGGAGCGGGTTGGCGAGCACAACCAGCAGCGCAACGCGGGCTGGGTCGAGGGAGCATGGATGATCCGGCGCGAGGGGCGTTACTACCTGACTTACTCGGCGGCCGGCACCGAGCACCGTGCCTACGCGATGGGGGCTTACGTGGGGACGTCGCCGCTCGGCCCATTCACGCCGCAGGCGCACAACCCGATCTTCCGGACCACGGAAGGACTCGTCACCGGGACCGCGCATGGGTCGATCGTCCGGGGGCCTGGCGAGCGCTGGTGGGTCTTCTACACGATCGCGGCGGGCGCCGCGCATGGCTTCGAACGGCGGGTCGGCATGGACCCGGTGGAGTTCGGTCCGGACGGGCAGATCCGGGTCCCGCGCGCGACCTCGACGCCGCAGTGGCTGCCTGGCGCGGGGCCGGGTGGGGCAGGGCCGGCCGACACCGGGTGGGTGCACCTCAACGGCGGCGTGCAGACGTTCGGCTCGTCCAACGCGGCGAACGTGACCGGACGCCTCGCGGTGGACAACGACCTGCGGACCTGGTGGATGCCGGCCGACGGCGACGCCACGCCCACGCTGACCAGCCGGCTGTACGCGCCGGCCTCCGTGCACGCCGTGCGGATTGCCTGGCGCGACATCGGCCTGGACACGAACCGGGGCGTGCGGCCCGGCCCCTACCAGTACCGCGTCGAGTTGGAGACGGCCGCCGGCGTTTGGCAGACGGTCCTCGACCGCACCACCAGCAACGATGATCTGCTCGTGGACTACCGCGAGATTGCGCCTGTTGTCGGCCGGCGCGCGCGCCTGGTGGTCACCGGCTGGCCGAAGGGGATCACGCCGGGCGTGGCCGAGTTCACGGTGTTTGGAACCACCGTGCCCGCGGCCGACCGCTGACACCGCTTCCCGGCGTTCGTTTCTTCGCGGCAGGAGCGGGCGGCGTCCCGACGGCAGCGTGATCCACGAGGGCCGGGCGGCCGGGCGTGCCTCCTTCGTTTGACACGTTCCGTTCTCCCGGGGGTAGCGTGCCCCGGGGGTGTTCCCGGAGGATTGCCATGAAGGGCGCGTTCGAGATCAGAGATCCCGATTTCGACCTGAGCCCGTGCACGGGCATGACGCGGAAGCACTACCTGGACTGCGCGCGGTACGTGCTCGGGCGTGCGTTCCGCCACCTCACGTCGCCCGACCAGCCGCTGTCGTTCCCGCTCGTGCCCGGCAAGACGTATCCGCAGCCGGGCGATCCGCCGTGGCGTCACCGGGCGCACGAGTTCGAGGCGCTCGAGCGGACCTTCACGCTGGCGGGACCGCTGCTGCACGTCGATCCGGGCGCGACCATCAACGGCATCAGCCTGCGCGACTATTACGTCCGGCAGGTGTACAACGCGTTCACGCCCGGCCACCCGAACTCGATTCCCTGGCCCGAGCAACTGCCCGACGCCACCTACCAGTTCACCTGCGAGTTCGGGGGGTTGTTCAAGACGCTGCTGCTGCTGCCCGACGTGCTGTGGCCGTGGTTCACCGATGCGCAGAAGCGGGAGATGCTTCCCACCATCTCGAAATGGGCGCACCACCGAACCACCCAGAACAACTGGCGCATCTTCAACATCGTCACGCTGTCGTTCCTTCGCAAGCACGGCTACGACATCGACGACGACCTGCTGAAGAGCCACCTGATGTGGGTGGCGTCGTACCACTCGGGCGACGGCTGGTACCTGGAGCAGACCTACAACTACTACACGATCAGCCTGTTCGTCGTGTACGTCACGATCTGGAGCCGCGCGCTCGGCGACGAGTACTACCCCGGGATCGCCGCCGCGCTCGAGGAGTCGGCGCGACGGCTGATGGCAACCTACCCGCGCTTCTTCGGCCGCGACGGCTTCGTGAACATGTGGGCCCGGAGCATCTGCTACCGGACGTGGATCTCGGGCGGGTTCCCGGTGTCGTTCATGTTGAAGGGGGAGCCGCCGCTCGACCCGGGCTGGGCGCGCCGGCTCTGTTCGGGATCGCTCCTCCAGTTCCTGACGCGCGAGGACTTCTTCGAGAACGACGTGCCGAGCCTCGGCTTCTACGGCCACCGCGAGTTCGTACTCCAGAGCTACAGCTGCCCGGCGAGCCCGTTCATCATGTTCCTGCCCTTCATCGCGCTGGCGCTCGCCGAGGATTCGCCCTTCTGGACCGCGCGCGAGCACGACGGGCCGTGGGACGAGCTTGGTCGCCGGTCGGTGAGGACCGTGCTCGAGCGCCCGGGGCTCGTGCTCGTGAACCACGGGAGCACGGGCACCTCGGAGATCGTGCCCGGCAAGACCTACTACGAAGACTGCAATTACTCGAAGCTGGCCTACAACACGCACTTCCCCTGGGAGGACCACGATCCCGACGGCGGCACCGCGATGGAGTACAGCTTCCGCAGCCTCGACCCGCGCGACACCCGCGGCGAGGACGTCAACTTCTACCTCACGGGGGTGGCGGTGAAGGAGGAGGCGGGGCGGTTGGCACGCTTCAACACGTCACAGGCCATGCTCTACAACGGCGTGCGCGACGGCGTCCTCTACCGCCAGGCGATCATGCGCAAGCCGCCGAACAACGGCATCGGCTACATCATCGACCTCGCGGAGATCACGATTCCCGGCGGGGTGATTCGCGTGGACCGTTCGCGCCTGGCGTTCGAGCACGAGCTGACCCTGGGGCACTACGGCCTGCCGCACGTAAACGGCCGGCGGGCCCAGGTGTTGCGACGCCAGGACGGCCGCGTCGCGGGCCCGCAGGTGATTACCGCCGCCATCCCCGGCCGGCGGCTGGCGCTGGTCTCCTACACCGGGTGGGACGAGCTGTGCTGCAAGGTGCACGCGGGGCGGAATGCCGAGGCCGAGCAGAGCACCGTGCTCTACGCGCACCGCCGCCGCACCGCGAAGAACCCTCCGATGGAGTTGATGGTCACCGTCCTGCTCCACCGGCGGGATGACGGCGAGTGGACCGAGGACGAGCTGGACCCGATCCGCGAGCTGCGGATCGAGGAGGTGATGCCGTCCGGTTCGATGCTCGGCGCCACCCTCGTCCTGAGATCCGGCGAGACCTACGTCGTGGACTTCGGCGAGATCGACGGCCTGCGGCGCTGCTGAACCGGTTCGCCGCACAGGCGCAGACGGCGCAGAGGTCTCTGGAATGGTCCGAGATCCTGCGCTCGTTTCCGCGCTTCTCGCGTCTAGTTCCGTGCCGGAGGCTTCTCGCTCGAGGCCGGGACGATGCCCTTCAGGCGCATGTAGGTGACCATGTTGCCGTAGTGCTCGTACAGGTGCGCCGTGCTGAAGTCGAGGATCGACACGCGCGCCAGCTTCCGGTGGAAGAACGGCAGCTCCTGCCCGGCGGTCGCATCGGTCAACCCCGCGTACGCCTTCTGACAGTATGCAACCGAGTCGTTGAGCGCCTTCACGAGCTCGGCCTTCGTGGTCTTGGTCTTCTCGATCCCTTCCACGGGCTGCTTCTCGCCCATGGCCGCCGCGCAGATCAGGTAGGCGCCGTCGGCAACGTGGCCGATCAGCTGCCCGAAGGTCCGCACCTCGGGCGTGGGCCTGAACGCGTACAGCTCCTCTGGTGCCTTCTCCGCCGACTTGGTGACGAAGCCGCTGACGATCCGGAACATCATGCGCGAGCCGTCGCTGATCGGGTTTCCCGGCGCCGGCGCCTGGGCGGGCTCCTGCGCCTGGGCGGGCGCCGCCGTCGCGATGGCTGCCGACACGAGTACCGCGAGGAAGAGCCGGGAGCTGAACTTCACGAGACCCTCCTTCTGAAGAGCCGGTTTGCGGGGTTCAACCCAGAATAGCGCGTTTGGCGATCCTGCGGGTTCGCTGAGCCGTTGACGAGCCGGGCCGGATCGGATTGAATGCCTGCGCCGGCCGCCCTTGCGGCCGGCCAGCAGGCGATATGAAGATCGACTTCTCCCTGACGCCCGCCGACCTCTCCGGCCCGATCGAACGCCTGTGGCGGCTCTCGGGGGCCAAGATCCGAGCGATCGAGCGGAACCATCCACCCGGCAGCGACACGCTCGTCTACACGGCGGACGGCCGGTACACCTCGCGCGGCTGGACCGAGTGGACGCTCGGCTTCCGCTACGGTTCGGCCCTGCTGCAGTTCGACGCGACTGGCGAGAAACGATTCCTCGAGATCGGCCGGCGGGGGACGCTCGACGCCATGGGCGCCCACCTGACCGACATGGGCGTCCACGACCACGGCTTCACCATCGTCAGCACCTACGGCAACCTCCGGCGGCTGCTGCTCGAGGGCCGGGTCCCGCGTAGCGACTGGGAGCGGCGCTGCTATGAGACGGCGCTCAAATGCTCGGCGGCCGTCCAGGCTCACCGATGGACGAGTCTCGGCGAGCGTGAAGGCTTCATCCACTCGTTCAACGGCCCGCACTCGCTGTTCGTGGACACCATCCGCACGCTGCGGGCGCTGGCCATCGGCCATCGCCTGGGCCAGGTGCTTCTCGAGGAGGGTGGGGCGCGCGTGTCGCTGCTCTCACGCCTCGTGAAGCACGCCCGCGCGACCGCCTCGTACCTCGTCGCCGAGGGCAAGGGGCGCGACATCTACGACGAGCGCGGGCGCGTGACCCACGAGGGGATCTTCAACACGAAGACCGGCGCCTTCCGCTGCCTCAGCACCCAACAGGGCTACTCGCCGTTCACCACCTGGTCGCGCGGCCTGGCCTGGGCGATGCTCGGGTTCGCAGAGCAGCTCGAGTTCCTCGCCACCGTGCCCCCGCGCGAGCTGGCAGACGAGGGCGGGAAGGCGGCGGTCGAGGCGTTCATGCGGCGCGCCGCCTGCGATGCGTGCGACCGCTACATCGACGAGGCGGCGGCCGACGGCATCCCGTACTGGGACTTCGGCGCGCCCGGCCTGCGGCATCTCGGCGACTATCGAGCGAAGCCGGCCGATCCCTTCAACGAGCACGAGCCCGTGGACAGTTCGGCGGCCGCGATTGCCGCCCAGGGCCTGCTGCGCCTGGGACAGTACCTTCGCCGCCGCGAACGAGGGCGCGCGCGCCGCTACTGGCAGGCCGGCCTCACCGCGATGCGGGCGCTCACGGCCGCGCCGTACCTTTCCACCTCGCCGCGCCACGAAGGGCTCCTCCTGCACTCGGTTTACCATCGGCCGAACGGGTGGGACGCGGTGCCGCCCGGCCGCCGCGTGCCGTGCGGCGAGTCGAGCATGTGGGGCGACTACCACCTCCGCGAGGCGGCGCTGTACGTGCAACGCATCATCAGGCGCGAACCGTACCTGGTGTTCTGGGGAGGGGGATAGGACTGGAGCCCGTGGTGGGGCTCGTGGGCGAGGTGCCATGAACACTCTCGATCTCGACACCGTGCAGGGCCGGCGCTATCCGGCCGGCCGCGTGACCAAGAACGTCGTCGGCGGCGCCTCGCCGATCCAGGCCGAGCACTTCTGCATGGGCCTCGTGGTGCTCGACCCCGAGGGCGGCCAGGTGCCGTGGCACAACCAGGAACAGGAGGAGGCCTACCTCGTCCTCGAAGGCGAGATCGAGATGTGCCTCGGCAGCGAGCGGCGGCTCCTGACGGCGGGACAGGCGGTCTGCATCCCCCCGAAAGTCTTCCACCAGGCCACCAATACCGGCGCCACGGCCGCGCGCCTGCTCTACTGCTACGGTCCGGCCGGCGAAGTCGCCCACTGGCGCCAGGAGCTGGCCGGCACCCTGCCGCGCGCCGGCAT
>JARKSS010000370.1 GCA_029974175.1 Vicinamibacterales bacterium | reverse complement strand
CTGCCGTCCGGCGTGACGAACATGCCCGTGCCCTGACGCTGTGCACCCGTGTTGGCAACGCTCGACTTGTCCATGGTGTGGTGTGCCCGGCGAGATTACCGCACGTTCAACGCGGCCTTGATGTCGGCGATCGAGACCCCGAGCACTGCCCGGGCGACGCGGTCGAGGGCGGGTTCGGCGCCGGCCAGGTGGATGGTCCGGTGCAGGTGCGAGAGGCGTTCACCCGGGGCCAGCGCGGCGGCGGGCGACGAGGATTCCAGCTCGTAGAACGGGCCGAGCGGCTTGGCGCCCGGCGCCGGCGGGCCGTCGTTGTACGCGTTTGCCGCGTCGCCCGCGTACGGGTCGTCCTGCAGCCGCCACAGCGAGTTCACGTAGTCGGTGACGCCGGCCGGCTGGCTGAACTGAACGATGGTGAGAACCTGTTTCTCGGCGTCGTAGCTGCCCAGCACGCCCTTGCTGCGCCGGGGCCCGATCCCGATCTTGCTGCGAAACCGTCCGTCCCCGCTGAGGAAGACGACCTCGTCCTTGACCGTGAGCCGTTCCGGGGGCACCGCACCGAAGTAGTCGGAGGTGACCTTCGGTCCCAGCTCCGACTCGGGGCCGGCCTTGATCGGCACCACGATGGTGGTGGCCGGCGAGGGGTTGAACATCCCCAGGATCCAGATGGAAAGCAGGCCGGTCTCGTGTTTCCACGCGGCTTTGCCGGCATTCCTGATCGCGTTGTCCGATTCGAACGCGACCAGGTCCACTCCCACGGCCGCCTCCACCCCGAGGTGCTTCCAGCCGGACGCCGGGTCGAGGAGCCGGACGTCCCGCACCACTTCGACGTCGAAAGGGGTGCCCGAGTAGTTGGTCAGCTTGAATGCCGAGGTGAACCGCACCGAGTCGGACGACCGGCTGGCGACCTCGAACGGCAAGGTGTCGATCGGGGCGGGGGTCTGCCAGTCTGACAGCTCGAACTTCGCGCCCTTGGCAAAGAAGATCGAGAACTGCCCCCCTTCGGGGCCCAGCCAGAAGCGGTCCTCGCCGCCGAACGGGTTCATGTGCGGCAGGGTCTTGCGCGAGGCGATCAGCTCGCGGTTGATCCAGCCGAAGCTCACACCCTCGTCACCGCGTGCCGTGCTCGTCAGCACCCGGCCCTGCCAGGCCGCGGTGACGGCAATCTTGGCGGAGCCGGATTGGTCGGCCAGCACGATCACATCCACGAATCGCTTGAGAAACGCGACATCATCTCCGAAGGTGGCAGTCGAGGCTCCAGACAGACAGGTGACGGCGATGGCCATGGCTGTGAGTCCCGCGGCAAGCGTGGCGTATTCGTGTTTCATGTCCCCACCAGGTTGACCTCGGGGTCGGCCCACGTGCCGGCCGGCCGGGTCCCGGCGCATGGTAGCCGAAGTCGCGGCCGCGAAACCAGCGCCGGCGCCGGCCAGGGGGTAAGATGGTCCGCAGATGACAGGACGCGCAGGTGACCCGATGACCCTCGCACGCCGTGAGTTCCTGATCGCGCTCGGCGCCGCCGCGTGCGCACGCCCAGCCGTGGCTGCGCCAACCTGGCGAGCCGGTGCGGCGTCGATCGACATCACCCCACAACCGGGACTTTGGATGGGCGGCTTTGCCGCACGCAAGGAACCGGCGCAGGGGGTGGCCCTGCCGCTGCACGCGAAAGCGCTGGCGCTCGAAGACACGCAAGGGCACCGGGTGGTCATCGTAACGCTCGACCTGCTCGGGCTCACCGGCCCTGTGGTGGACCGCCTCGCCGCCGCGGTCGAGCGCCGCTACCGCCTCGGGCGCGACCGCCTCCTGCTGTGCAGCAGCCACACGCACAGCGGCCCGGTGATCGACGATCAGCTGGCGGTGGCCTACGACCTGTCGCGCGCTCAGTGGGACGCGATCCGCGCGGCCACCAGGCGCATTGAGACGCAGGTCGAGGAGGTGGTCGGAAAGGCCCTCGCATCGATCCGTCCCGTCCGCCTGCGCTCGGGACAGTCGAGCGCGGCGTTTGCCGGCAACCGCCGCACGGCCTTCCCCGGCGGCCCGACCGACCACGCCGTGCCGGTGCTCTCTGTCGAGCGTCCCGACGGCTCACGGCTCGCCATCCTGTTCGGCTACGCCTGCCACAACACCACGCTGACCGCGGAGTTCGTGCGCTACCACGGCGACTATGCCGGGGTGGCGCAGGCCGAGCTGGAGCACCGGCATCCGGGGGTGACCGCGCTGTTCCTGGCGGGCTGCGGCGCCGACCAGAACCCGTCGCCGCGCGGCAGCGTCGAGCTGGTGAACCAGCACGGCAAGGCCCTGGCCGACGCGGTGGACCGCGCCCTCGGCGAAGCCAGGCCCGTCGCCGGCGACCAGTTGCGGGCCGCCTTCACGACGGTCACCCTCGACTGCTCCCCGCCGCCGCCAGCCGAGACCTGGCGCGCTCGGCTCCAGGACTCGAACCCGTACGTTCGCCGGCATGCCAGGCTGATGCTCGACGCCATCGCGCGGGACGGGCAGGTCCAGGCCTCGGAGCCGGCGCCGCTGCACGCGCTGGGGATCGGAGACCTGAACCTGGTGGCACTCAGCGGCGAAGTAGTGGTGGACTACGCGCTGGCCATCAAGCGGACGTACGGCAGCTCGACGTGGGTCGCGGCCTACACCGACACGGTGTTCGGCTACGTGCCGTCGGTTCGCGTGCTGCGCGAAGGAGGATACGAGGGAGGCGAGGCCCTGCTGTACTTCGGCCGCCCCGGGCCATTCGCCGACAGCGTCGAACGGACCATGATGGAGGGCGTCGAGGGGCTGCTGGCGACGGTGCGCACCGCGTAGTCGCCCCGCCCGGCCTCGCGTACGCCGGAAGTGCCAACACCGGGTTCCCTGCTGCGTCAGTTCCCTGCGCTCACGGGCGCCAGGCCATGCCGTCGGGTCCCTCGCCGGTGGCTATCCGCCCGACCACGTTCAGCGTCTTCAGGTCCACGATTGCCAGGGCGTTCTCGCCGGTCAGGGCGACGTAGGCGCGGGAGCCGTCGGGGACGACGAGGATGCCCGACGGCGCGCGGCCGAGCGGCATCCGCTTGATCACGCGCCGCGAGGCACGGTCGATCACGACGAGGTCGCCGGCCGCGAGGTCCGAGACCAGCACGAGGCGGCCGTCCGGGGTGAAGCGAAGGCGGTTCGACCGTTTCGTCCCGATGTCGAACACGTGCGTCACCTGCCGCGTGGCGGCGTCGATGATCGAGACGCCGCCGTCCTGCAGGTGCGCGGTCCAGACTTCCCGGCCGTCCGGCGAGATGTCGATCCCCTCGGGCCCCTTCCCCACCGCGATGCGCGTCACGGTCCACGCCTGCCCTTCCCGGGGTCGCACGAACGCGGTCACGCTGTCGGAGCCGATGTTGGCGGTGAACAACGCCGAGCCGTCGGGTGTCGAGACCACCATGTGCGTCCCGGCCTCGCCGGTGCCCATCAGCCAGTCCACCGTGTTGCGGGCCGGGTCGTAGCGAGCCAGGGCGCGGTTCGCCTCGATGGTGAAGTAGACCAGGCCGCCCGACACGATGATGCCGTGGGGCCGCCTCAGCGGGCCGAGGTCCACCCGGTGCGTCTCCTTGCCGGCGCCCACGTCAATCACCGAAAGGCTGCTCCCGGGGGTCTTCGCACCGTAGTTGGTGACAAACGCGGTGCGGCCGTCGGCCGAGAGCGCCACCTCGTGAGGGCCGTCGCCGGTGGGCACGCGGGCGAACACCTTGCCACTGGAGGGAGCGAGGACTGCCAGCGAGTTCTCGGCCTTGTTCACCACGAGGAGGGTTGGAGACTGGGCCGAGGCAACCGGCGCCAGGAACAGGACGGCGGACGCGAGGGCGGCG
>JARKSS010000360.1 GCA_029974175.1 Vicinamibacterales bacterium | reverse complement strand
GCCCGTATGCCGGCGTCGAGCGCGGCCAGGTTCAGGCCGAGCAGCGCCGCCTTCTTCCCCGACAACTCTTTCTCCAGCGCCGCCACCGCGCTGTCGCGCGTGACAATCGGCACCCGCGCGATCAGCGAGCCGAGCGCGACGACGTTGGCGAGGCGCGGGTTGCCGAGGTCGCCGGCGAGGCCGGTGATCTCGACGTACGCCACGTCGATGTCGGTGCGGATGTGCGGGATCTCGATCAGCGTCCGGTTGATCAGCAGGAAGCCGCCCTCGGCCATCTTCGGCTCGAATTTCTCGAGGGAAGGGCGGTTCATGGCCACCAGGACGTTGGGCCGCGAGACGACCGGGGTTCCGATGCGCTTGTCGGACACCACCACCGAGCAGTTCGCGGTGCCTCCGCGCATCTCGGGGCCGTAGGAGGGGATCCACGACACTTCCCTGCCCTCGAGCATGCCGGCGGTGGCGATCAGCTTGCCCAGGAACAGGATGCCCTGCCCGCCGAACCCCGCCAGGATGATGTCGTAGGTCATCACTTCACCTCGCCGGGGGCGGCGTCACGGTAGACGCCGAGCGGGTACTCGGGCATCAGGCTCGACTCGAGCCAGTCCACCGCCTCGCTTGGATCGACGCCCCAGTTGGTGGGGCACATGGCGAGCACCTCGACGAAGGTGAACCCCTCTCCCTTCTGCTGGAGGTCGAGGGCCTTCTTGATGGCGCGCTTGGTGCGCGCGAGGTTCGCCACGTTGTTGAGCGCGGTCCGCTCGATGTAGCGGGGCGCCTTGAGCGTCGCCAGCATCTCGCTGACGTGCAGCGGGTGGCCGGCGAACTTGGGGTCGCGGCCGTACGGCGAGGTCGCGCTCGCCTGCCCCACCAGCGTGGTGGGCGCCATCTGCCCGCCCGTCATCCCGTAGATCGCGTTGTTGATGAAGACGACCGTGAAGTTCTCGCCCCGGGCCGCCGCGTGGATGATCTCGGCCGTCCCCGAGGAGGCCAGGTCCCCGTCGCCCTGGTAGGAGATCACGATCGACTCCGGGTTGGCCCGCTTCAGGCCGGTGGCGACCGCGGGCGCCCGGCCGTGCGCCGCCTGGATGTTGTCGGTCGCGAAGTACCAGTAGGCGAACACCGAGCAGCCGACCGGCGAGATGACAATGGTCCGCTCCGCCAGCTTCAGCTCGTCGATGGCCTCGGCGATCATCCGGTGCACGATTCCGTGGCCGCACCCGGGGCAGTAGTGGAACGGCTTGTCGGTCAGCGACTTGGGCCGCTCGAATACCTTCTGCATGGCCTCCCTCACACCCGCTTCGCGACCTCGGCCACGATCTCGGCCGGTGTCGGCACGTTGCCCCCGGAGCGGCCGTAGAAGTAGACCGGCCGCTGGCCGTTCACGGCAAGCTGTACGTCCTCGACCATCTGGCCCATCGACATCTCGCACACCAGGAAGAAGCGGACGCGCTCGGCCAGTCCCTTCAGCACCGCTTTCGGAAACGGCCACAAGGTGATCAGCCGCACCATCCCGGCCTTGATCCCCCTGGCCCTCAGCTCCTCGACGGCCGAGCGCACCACCCGCGAGACGATGCCGTACGCCACCAGCACGGCGTCGGCATCTTCGGTGAGGTACTCCTCGAACCGCACCTCGTTCCGCTCGACCTCGTCGTACTTCGCATACAGTCTGCGGATGTACGCCTCCATCTCGTCGGCGTCGAGGTAGATCGACGTGATGGTGCGGCCGGGGCGTTCCTTCGCGCCGGTGAGCGCCCACGACGCATGATCCACCTCGCTCGGGTAGCGTTCGGCCAGCTCGACCGGCTCCATCATCTGGCCGAGGTTGCCGTCGGCGACGACCATGACCGGGTTGCGGTACCGGTCGGCGAGCGAGAAGGCCAGCACCGTCAGGTCGGCCATCTCCTGCACGGACGAGGGGGCGAGGACGATGAGGCGGTAGCTGCCGTGCCCGCCGCCCTTGACCGCCTGGAAGTAGTCGGCCTGCTCGGGGTTGATGTTCCCGAGGCCCGGCCCGCCCCGCATGATGTTGACGACGACGGCCGGGAGCTCGGAGCCCGCGAGGTAGGAGATCCCCTCGGCCATCAGGCTGATGCCCGGCGACGAGGAGGTGGTGAGCGCGCGGCGGCCGGTTGCGACGGCGCCGTAGACCATGTTGATCGCCGCGACTTCGGTCTCGGCCTGGATGTAGGCGCCGCCGGGGATCGTCGGCAGGCGGCGCGACATGTACTCGGCCACCTCGTTCTGGGGGGTGATCGGGTAGCCGAAGTAAAGGGTCGCCCCGGCGCGGATCGCGGCCTCCGAGAGCGCCTCGTTTCCCTTCATCAGCACTTTCACGGCAGCCCCCTACTTGAAGACCTCGATGCAGATGTCGGGGCAGATCAGCGCGCACGCCTTGCACGCCGTGCACTTGCCGCCCGTGTACACCGCGGCGTAGTACCCTTTCGCGTTCAGCTTCTTTCCAATCTCGATGACGTGCGTGGGGCAGACGCGCACGCAAAGCGCGCACCCCTTGCACCTGTCCTCGCTGACCGTGATCATGGGCATCGCGTCCCCCTCTTGCCGGCCATCATGATACCGCCTGCCTCCCAGGGCTGTTTCATCTGCTTCCGCATCGTGAACACCGGCAGCCCCAGGTCGTCGAAGGCGCCGGGCACGTCGTTCGGCTCCATCACGGCAAGCGCCGCGATCGGGTAGCGGGTCACCTCGCGCACGCGCGCCA
>JARKSS010000314.1 GCA_029974175.1 Vicinamibacterales bacterium | reverse complement strand
CTGCCTGCTGCGCGTACTGCACCGCAGGTCCCGCCTTGCCCGCGGCCAGCTGCAGGCGGGCCAGCTGCACCTGCGCCGCGGTGGCCCTCGGGTTGATCTTGAGCGTCTCGTTGAACGCCGCGATCGCCTCGTCGGCCTGGCCGGTGGAGGCCAGGATCGTTCCCAGGCGATAGTGCGCCTCCGCGTTGCGCGCGTCGGCGGCCACCGCCGCTCGCGTCTTCGCCAGCGCCTCGTCGGTTTTCGACTCGGCGAGCAGGAACTCGGCCTTCACGAGCAGCGCGCGCGGGTTGTTGGGCTCCTTGGCCAGCACGCCGTCGATCGCCTGGTGCGCCTCGGCCTTCTGGCCGCGTGAGTACTCGATGGCGGCCAGCCGGGCGTTGGCTTCGGCAAAGGCGGTCCTGTCGGCCGCAATCTGCTCGAGAAGGGTGACGGCCTCGTCCTGGCGGCCGGCCATCACGTAGTAGTCGGCCAGCTGCAGCGACTCGCGCGGGCTCTTGTTGATCTCGACAATCGTCTTCAGGTACGGCTCGGCCTCGGGAAGCCGCTGCGAGGCAATGTAGAACGCGGCCAGCGCCCGGTTCGCCAGCAGGTGGCGCGGGTCGAGCTGGTGCGCCGTCTTCAGTGCCGATTCCGCGTCGGCGGCACGGCCGTTGGCCCAGTAGAACTCGGCAAGGGCCAGGTGGCCGACCACCGACCGCGGATCGATCTCCACGGCCTTCTTGAACGACGCCTCGGCTGCCGCGGCATCTCCCTTGGCCAGCTGGATGGCGCCGAGGTTGGCGTAGGTGCGGCCCTGGTTCGGCGCGAGCGAGATGGCCTGCTCCACCTGTTCGATGGCTGCGTCGAGGTCTCTCAGGCCGGCGGTGGCGTTGCCAAGCAGGATGTGTGCATCGACATCGTCGGGATGAGCGGCCAGCACCTTCTCGGCGCGTGCCTTCGCGTCGTCGAACCGGCCGGCGAGCAGCAGCAGGTTTCCCGCCTTGACCTGCAGGGCCCGATCCTGCGGCAGGAGATCGGCGGCGCGGATGTACTCCTGGAAGCCGTTCTGCACATCGCCCACCCGTATGTAGGCCTCGGCAAGCTTCTGCCGGGCCTCGCCCAGGCGGGGATCCTTCTGCAGGGCGTTGCGGTACTCCACGATGGCCTCGCGGAACTTCTCCTGCTCGAAGTACGCGTTCCCGCTCTCCAGGTAGTGCTGCGCGCTTCGCGAGCAGGCGGCGGTGAGCGCCGCGATCAGGACGATGTACCAGACGCTTCTCAGGCGCATCACGTACTCCTTGTGACCTCCCGATGCCCGGCCCAGGGTCGCGACCGGCCGCGCCCCTCAACGGCTAGCATATCCGACACCGGCCGACGCGCGGCCCCTCGGGACGTGTTACTCGGGCAGGTGGCGCTCGAGCAGGGGGAACACGTCACTGGCGAAGGCGAGGGCCGACTTTTCGGCTCGCTGCTCTCCCTGGGGGTCGTCGTGGAGAACCGGGCTGACGATCCGCACCAGGGCGCCATCGGTCCGATTCAGCCGGATTGCATCCACGACCGTGTAGATCTTGCCCCAATACTCACTGGCCGTGACCCGGCCGTGACCCTGGTACCAGTAGAGGACGACCTGGTTCTCGAGTCCTTTCTGAACGACGAGGCGGTTCACCACCACGCCGCCGGCCGAGCCTGGCACCGGGAGCACCACCCGTCGGCGGGTCAGCGGCTGCCACCCGGCGCCGGGAAGGCAGTTGAGCGGCGAGTGAATGGTGTCGCCCTGGCGCTGGCTGGCGTAGTAGCCGACGTAGAGGCCAACCGGGTTGCGGCCGCTGGCTTCATAGGTGCGGCTGATGTAGTCGTCCACGCCGAGAACCGTCAGCACCTGTTGATCGAAGCGAACGGCCCGCTGGCCCTGCCAGTCGCCAATCTGCATCGGGAACGAGGCGAGGGCCTGGCGAGGCACGACCGGCTCGGTGCGCGAGGCGTTCGCAATCGTCACCCACGCCACGAGGAAGAGCACCGTGACGGCAGCAAGGCGCCAGGCCAAAAGATGCGGCCTGCGGGCCGTCGTCGCCGTCGCCGGGGGCGGTTCGACGCCTGAAGGGCGCTGCGGAAACGCGCGAAGCAGCACGGCACGCACGGCCCAGAGCAGGAGGAACGCCACCAGGAAGACCAGCCATCCCGAAAACGTGTGAAAGAAGCCCTCCGCGGCTTCCGCGCCCAGGTAGTGGGCCGCCAGGCCCGTTCCCGCGACCCGTGCCGCGTTGGCGCCGATGGCGACCGGCACCGACGCGGCTGCGAGCAGCACTCTTGCAGCGGTGCGATGCAGCGTGAAGCAGCCGAGGACGATCGCGAGGGTCAGCAGCGAGATCAGCGACCGGATTCCACTGCAGGCTTCCGCCACCTGCAGCGTCGTCGTGCTCAGGGTGATGACGTTGCCCTCGCGCAGAACGGGGATCCCGGCCACCCTCAACGCCGCCTCTCCCGCATGGGATGCGAGCAGCTGCAGCGGGAAGGCAATCTGGTTGAACACGATCGACGGTATCGGAATCGCCAGCAGCAGGAACAGCACCGGGAACGCCAGCCGCCTCAGGTGCGGCCACCCGGCCAGGAACACGATCGTCCCGGCGATGACGAGCAGGAGGGACGAGCGTTGCAGGAACAGCTCGGAGCCGAGGACCCCCGCGCCGAGAGTTGCCAGGCCGGCCACGACCAGCAGCAGGCCCATGTTGGAAGGAGAGGGGGCGAGGGCGGCCAGGCGGTTGCGCTGGCGCCAGGCGAAGTAGAGCGCCAGCGGCCCCACCACGAACCCGTGGGAGTAGTCGTCGCTGGCGGCCCAGTCGCGAACGAGCTTGCCGAGCACCGCACCGTACAGCACGAGGCCTGCGGCGAGCAGGGCGCCGAACCCAGCCAGCGCCGCGCGCCCGGGCTTCCACCTCGACATGGACGGGTTCCCCCCCCAGCATAGCTGGACTGGGCGCGTCAGCCAAGGACGCCTGCTAAGGCTGCCTGTCAAGGCGGAGGCGGAGCGCGCGAGCCTCGTCCCGCTCACCGGTTGCCGGGTCGAGGCGGACGGCCTCGTCGAGTTCGCGCCGGGCGGCATCGAGGAGGCCGGCGGCTTCGAACGCCATGGCGGCGTGGAGCCGGATGAGGCTGTCTTCCGGGGCGAGCCGAGCCGCCTTCGACAGCAGCTGCACCGCCTCCTGGCTCCTCCCGAGCAGGAGCTGCGTCACCCCGTACGTGTCGAGCACCTCGGGGCTTCCCGGCGCCAGCGTGAAGGCACGCTCGGCGTAGCCAACGCCCTCGGCCGGGTGCTTCAGGTCAACGGCCAGCACGTAGGCGAGGTTGTTCAGCACCGCGGCATCCTTCGGGTTCGCGGCCAGCACCCGCCGGTAGCGCTCGGCAGCCCGCTCGGCGTCTCCAGCAAGCCGGTACTGCTCGGCCAGGGCCAGCTGCGCCAGGCGCAGTGAGGGATCGGCGGCGGTCGCCTCTTCGAGCGAACGTTTCGCGCCGGCCGCATCGCCGCGTGCCAGGCGGGCCTCGGCCCGCACCAGCGCACGGGCGGCCGCCGCCACCGCACCTTGCGCTTCGAGCACGGCCAGGCGGCGGGCGGCGAAGAAGGCTGGTGTCTCGGTGGCGGGGTCGAGGCCGACCTCGATGTCTTCAGGAGCGAGCGGTTCGCGCGGGAAGGGCGCGCACAGCGGGTCGCCCACGACGACGGTCTGCCAGCTGACCTGCGGGATGGCCAGGTAGAACGATTCGGCCAGGTTGAACCCTGCCAGGTAGGCCGGGAAGAGGATGTCGGGCCGGATCGTTCCGTCCACGTACGGTTCTGCCGCCTGGGCGCCAACGCCCGTGGCGCCGGCCTGCACGAGGTCGCCGGCCAGCGACTGCGGCGAGCCCGCGTAGTAGCGGCTTCGGTCTCCCCAGGCGCCCGGCGTCCAGTCGGGCGGCGGTGCCGTGAAGGTGCGGGCGTCGGAGCTGACGAACTGCACTGCCAGCGCGCCGGGGGTGAAGGGCAGTGCAACGGGCCGGCCCGTGGTGGCCGGGTCGTTCGATCCCCAGGACGCGTACCCCAGCAGCTCCGAGGGCGCGGTGGCCTGGCGGCTGGTGCCCTCGAGCACGACCCGGTGGCCGTGGCCCAGGGCCGCCAGCCGCTCCGCGGCCTGCCGCAGCCAGCGGTTGACGCCAGGTCGCTCGATGGGCGGCATCTGATCGAGCACCACCGCGCCGCGCGTCGAGGGTGCGGCGCCGCGGTCGATCAGCCCCCGCACGTCGGCGGCGGTGTACGCATCCAGGCGTGTCACCAGGTAGATGTCCTGTTCGCGCCGGGAGAATCGCCGGGCGGCCGCGAGATCGGCCTCCCCGAGGAAGTACGGATTGGGTTGGGGCCCCGTCAGCGGGGCCACCGCACCGGTCATGCGCCGGTAGAGAAGTGTCAGCTCCGAGTCAACGCTGGCAGTCGTGCCGTCGCGGCCCGGCGCGCCCCTGATGCGCAGCGGGATGCCCTTGACCAGCACGATGTAGAGGATCCGGTCCTGCAAGCCCCGGGAGGCGAGCCACGAGGTGAGCGGGTTCTGGACGGCGCGCTGGAACGTGGCAAAGTCGATTTCGTCCGCCGGCGGGAGTTCGAGGCGGACGACCTGCTCGGGCGGGACGCCCCGCCGGGCCGCGTACTCCTGCGCGAGTGCCATCGAGTCGGGGTACGAGGCGTTCGCCACAACCAGGATGTTGCGGCCGGTCTGCGCCTCCACGAGGCCGCACGCGAGAAGCAGGAGCAGGACGGCCGAACCGATGGTGGCCACCCAGCAGAGGTGGGGCGCTGCGGGCGCGGTGGAACGGTGCAAGGGTAAAACGTACTCCAGGAACAGACCCGGTGCGCGCGGCGCCGCGGGCAGGACCTACGCTTCGGAACGCCGCCTGGGCATGCGGCGGAGAGCGACGGCCAGGCTGATCAGGCCGACGCCCAGCAGGAGGATCGACGCGGGTTCCGGCATCGCGGAGACGGTGTACCGGTAGAACACGCCAAAGGAATCGGACACTGCCCCAGCGGGAGCGACCGATGCCGAAACGCCGCCGACGAGCGCAAACACCGTCACCAACCGGTTCACCAAGACCTCCCCCACGTTTTGTCCGGAATAAAAGCAGGTGACGGCTCAGCAGTACGCAAAGGCCCTGCCATAGGCCTTCGGTATACAGAACCTGCAGCCGCCTCGAGTAAATGCGAAAGGGCAAGTAGTTGCGTTTTCGGTTGGTGGATGCGACACGGCGGCCCGAATCTGGAAGTCTCCATTGGGGCAGACTTTAGGCGTCTCAGGGAGACTTTGTGTCCGAACCGCACCGAGAGGAATGGGGACAGGGGGCCGAGGTCGACCGTCAGGCGGAGGGGATGCCGGCGAACGAATCGAACGAGTCGCCGCCAGCCACCGGGGCCCGCCGGGCGGGGGCCGTGTGGCTGTGCTGAATTTCGTTGCCGGCCGTGGTCTCCACCCGCACGCAGTACGTGATCGGCAGCCGGTCCAGAATTCGCTCGATTGCCGACAGCACCTGCGGCGCAAGCCGGCACTCGTCTTCGGGCGTCAACGACGAAACCAGATGTATCTCCATGAGGCCCCCGCGCGCCGGAAAACCGCCAACTCCGATGCCGCCAAGCAAATTGCGAACCATTCGGAAAACCGTTGTTTTCGGCCAAATCCGGCAATCGCGGAGCCGTGCAGCCTCATGAAGTCCCGAAAGACGATGAACAAAAGGGATGAGTTGCATACCCCGTGCTCGAAGCCGGCGCCAAGGCAATCTTAAGGCTCCGCAGGCGAGAACTTCAGTCT
>JARKSS010000305.1 GCA_029974175.1 Vicinamibacterales bacterium | reverse complement strand
CACGGCTTGAACCACTCCCGGCCGGCGGTAAGTGTCCCCGCGCGCGCCGCGACGCCGTCGGAGACGACCAGCACCGCGTTGGCTGCGAACAGCGTCGGCACCTCGGCCTTGTAGGTCTGGAGCTGCTGGAAGGCGGTCCAGATCGTCGCCTCTTCGCTCGCGGCGTTCTTCAGCTCGAGGACGACGAGCGGCAGCCCGTTGACGAACAGCACCACGTCCGCCCGGCGGCTCCGCCGGTTCTCGACCACCGTGAACTGGTTGACTGCCAGCCAGTCGTTGGCCGGTACGTCATCGAAGTCGATCACGCGCGCCTGCGCGCCGCGGATTGCACCCTCGACGTCCCGGTACTCCACCGTCACGCCGTCCACCAGCAGTCGGTGCAGCGCGCGGTTGCGCTGGATCAGGTCCGCACCTTCCGGTCGGGTGAGCTTGCGGAAGGCGTCGTCGAGCGCCTCGGCGGGCAGCTCGGGGTTGAGTCGGCCGAGCGCGTCGCGCAGGCGCTGCGCCAGCACCACCTCGCCATAGTCCGCCCGTTCAGCCCCGGGCATGTCGGGGGCGATATCCGGCCCGTGGGCGATGCGCCAGCCGGTGGCTTCCAGCCAGCCGAGAGCGGCGTCTTCGACGACGGATTCTGTGAAGGCCGTCATGTGCTCTCCCAGAGCAGCCGGATCGGAACGGCCTGGAGCTTCTCGCCGAACGGCAGCACCTGCTCGCCGTCGTACAGCACAACGCCCCGCACGAAGCGATCGCCGGCAGCCTCTTGGAGCTTTCTCAAGCCGCTGAACGCGGCGCCGGTGATCGTCGAGCCGGCCTTGACTTCGACGCCGGCAACGGCGTGCGCACCCTGCTCGAGGACCATGTCCACCTCGACGCCGTCGCGGTCACGGAAGTGATGAAACCGGATGGGACGATCTCGCCAGCTTGCCATGCGACTGAGCTCCTGAAAGACGAAGGTCTCGAGGAGCTGTCCGAACCGGGCGCGATCCTGCGCGATGGTATCGGTGCCGAGATCGAGGAGCGAGGCCGCCAGCCCTGCATCGCCGAAATGGAGCTTGGGCGTCTTCACGAGCCTGCTCAGGCGGTTCGAGTGCCATGGCGGAAGCCGCTCGATGAGGAAGACCGCCTCCAGCAGCGCCAGGTAGTCACGGATGGTCGTTCGGCTCAGCGAGAAGGGTGCGCTGAGGGCCGAGGCGTTGAAAAGGCTCGCAGTCTGCGCGGCCGCGGCCTGGAGGAGCTTCGGCAGCGCATCGAGGGCGCTGATGCGCGAGGCGTCGCGGATGTCGCGCTGGATGATCGAGTCGAGATACGCGCGGTGCCACGCGGCGCGCCGGGTCGCGGTGCGACGCGTCAATGCCGGCGGAAATCCCCCTGCCAGCACGCGGGCTGTCAGGCCGCTCCCCAATCTCTCGGCGCCTTTCGCGCTGAAGCCCTTGCCCAGCAGGCGATCCAGGAAGGCGGGTTTCCGGCGTGCCAATTCCGCTTGGCTCAGCGGGTGGAGCCGGATGATCTCGATCCGCCCGGCGAGAGAATCGGAGAGCCGGGGGAGCAACAGCACGTTGGCCGATCCGGTCAGGATGAAGCGGCCCGGCTTGCGATCCCGATCGACGGCGGTCTTGATGACCGCGAAGAGCTGCGGGACGCGCTGCACTTCGTCGAGGACCACCTTCGGCGGCAGCTCGGCGACGAAGCCCACCGGGTCGATGTCGGCCGCCGCGCGGGTGGGCGGATCGTCGAAGTTGTAGTAGGCGTACCCCGCCGGGTCGCCGACCATCCGCGCCAGCGTGGTCTTGCCGCACTGGCGCGGGCCATGGACGAGCACCACCGGCGAGTCGGCCAGCGCCGCGGTCAGGCGCTGGCGAGCGAAGCGGGGATAGAGGCCGTCAGCCACCGGCTGAATGTACGCCGGGCCATCGGCTGATTGCAACCTTTATGTTCGGCTGATCGTCAGGTTGGCTACCGGCTGATTGTCAGGTTCCGACCCGGCCAATCGTCAGGCTGCGAGCCCCGGGTTCAGGCGGACGCCTCGGCGGAGAGCGCCGGGCTCCGCCGCGCGAGCGCGTCGCGAAGCCGCCGGGTCGGCACCGCCTCCCC
>JARKSS010000282.1 GCA_029974175.1 Vicinamibacterales bacterium | reverse complement strand
ACACAAAGAACACAAAGAACGCCGCCGCGGGTTCATTCGCAGCGGCGGCGAATGCCGGCCTTCGGCGGTCACGGAGTGGCCGGGCGGCCGAAGGCCGGCGGTACGCGCGTGACACTCCTTCGTGACCTTTGTGATCTCGTGGTTCGAACCGTCGTCTGGCGTTGCGACGGTGGCAGGCCGTCCGGCGGGGTAGATCTCGACCGGACCCCTCGTGAGATAGTGAGGTGTGCCCCACACGTTGCTTCTGAGTTTTGCGCACCCGGACGACGAGTCGTTCCTCGCGGGCGGTACGGTTTGCCGGTACGCGGCCGAGGGCGTCCGCGTGGTCCTCTCGTGTGCGACGCGGGGCGAGGCGGGCAAGGCGGGAGACCCGCCGCTGTGCACGCCCGCGGAGCTGCCCGTGGTTCGTGAACACGAGTTGCGCGAGGCAGCCGCCATCCTCGCCATCGCCGCAATTCACCTCCTCGGATATCACGACCGTGCGCTCGACGCCGCGCCGCCGGACCAGATCCGCGAACAGCTCGTTGCCCTGATCCGCCGCGAGCGGCCGGCGGTCGTCCTGACCTTCGACCCGAACGGCGCAAACCTGCACCCGGATCACGTGGCCATCAGCCGGTTCACCTCGGATGCCGTCGCGGCCGCAGCCGACCCGCGCTGGTTCCCCGCACTGGGTGCGGCTCACGAGGTCGCGAGGCTGGTGTGGGTGGCGGGCCGGCACCCCTGGGACCTGGCCCGGGACCCTGAGGCGGGCGCAAAGCCTGGCGTGGACTTCGCGATCGACGTCGGCAGGTGGTGGGCGCAGCGGTTGGCCGCGCTCGAGGCGCATCGGACGCAGCGTCCCAGCGTGCAGCGGCACTTCCTGCGCCATGCCGATCGCGACGTGCTGCTCTCGAGGGAGTTCTTCCGGCAGGCGTGGGGCCCGCCTCTTGCGGTGAGGCCGGCGGAGGACTTGTTTGAGGGAATTGGAAGCTGACGGCGTCGTGCTGGGGGTGCGGGTGGTGCTGGAGGTGCTGGAGGTGCAGAAGGTGCTGGTGCTGGGGGTGCAGAAGGTGCTGGGGCTGGGGGTGCCAAAGGCCTGCCGGTCGGAGCCGTAGCTCGCCAAGGACGCCAGCCAGCCGCCGGCGAGCGGAGGCGGGAGCGAAGCGAGCGCTTGGCGAAGGCGGGTGCTGGAGGTGCAGGCGGCCTGCCGCCGCCGCTGCACCGCGCGCGGCGAAGGCGGGTATCATGTTCTCGATGTTGCGTCGCGCCGAACTCGTCCGCCCTGCCAAGCCCCGCACGAACGTCCTCCTGAAGCTTCCCGACGGCCGCACCTACGAGGCCCCAATCGGGATGACCCTGGCCGAGATCTTCAGGGCCATCGGCGCGCAGGTGGACAAGCACGTGGCCGCCCCTTGTGCGGGCGCCCGGCACGCCGTCGCGGCGCTGGTCGACGGGCGGCTGCGTGACCTGACGACGCCGCTGACCGAGGATGCGTCGGTGGTGCCGGTGACGCCCCAGGACGCCGACGGGGCCCGCATCTATCGCCGCTCTCTGAGCTTCCTGCTGATGACGGCCGCGGCCGAGGAGTTCCCGGGCGCCGACGTGAGCATCGAGCACTCGGCGACGACCGTGGGGGCGTACTTCTGCGAGGTGCGGGGGCGTGCCCCGTTCACCCAGGACGAGCTGCGGCGCATCGAGGCGCGCATGCGCGCGATTGTCGAGGCCGACGAGCCGATCGTGCGGACACCGATGCCCGTGGCGCAGGCGATCGAGGTGGTGAAGGCGCGCGGCGACCTGGAGACGGCGCGGCTGCTTGCCCACCGGCAGAAGAGCGACCTGGTCCTCTACAGTCTTCGGGGACGGCTCGATTACTTCCAGGGCTACATGGTGCCCTCGACCGGCTGCCTGCAGCATTTCGCGCTGCACGCATACCCGCCGGGGTTCTTCCTCCAGTTCCCCCATCAGCGGCAGCCGCGCGAGCTGCCGCTCATCACGCCGTATCCGAAGCTGTTCCAGGTGTACGAGGAGGCGGGGCACTGGCTCGACCGGCTGGGAATCCGCGGCGCGGGCATGCTGAACGACGCCATTGCCGCCGGCAGGCTCCAGGAGATCTCGCTGGTGGCCGAGGCGCTGCACGAGGCGCGCATCGCGAGCATTGCCCACGACATCGCGTCGAGGGGTGAGCGCGTCAGGGTGGTGCTGGTGGCGGGGCCTTCTTCGTCGGGCAAGACGACGTTCTCCAAGCGCCTGGCCGTGCAGCTGGTGGCGAACGGCCGGCGCCCGCTGGCCGTCTGCCTCGACGACTACTTCGTCAATCGCGAGCAGACGCCGCGCGATGCCGCCGGCAACTTCGACTACGAGTGCCTGGAGGCGGTGGACGTGGCGCTGTTCAACGATCACCTGCTGCGCCTGATGGCCGGCGAGCGCGTGCAGCTGCCGCGGTACAACTTCCGGACCGGCCACCGCGAGCCCGGCCCCTGGGTGGCGCTGGGCACGGACGCCATCGTGATCGTCGAGGGCATTCACGGCCTCAACCCGGCGCTGGTGCCGCACCTCCCGCCCGGCTCAATCTACCGGGTCTACGTCTCGGCGCTGACCCAGCTGAACCTCGATCGCCACAATCGCGTCAGCACCACCGACTGCCGGCTCGTCCGCCGGATCGTCCGCGACGCCGCCTTCCGGGGCTACGACGCCACCGCGACGCTGAAGCGCTGGGAGGCCGTCACGGCGGGGGAGAAGGTGCACATCTTCCCCTACCAGGAGAACAGCGACGCGATCTTCAACTCGGCGCTGGTGCACGAGCTGGCCGTCCTGCGGCCCCTGGCCGAGCCGCTGCTGCTCCAGGTGCAGCACACCGCGCCCGAACACCTCGAGGCGAACCGCCTGTTGTCGTTCCTCCAGTGGTTCCTTCCGGCCCCGGCCGACGTGGTTCCCGACAACTCGATCCTGCGTGAGTTCATCGGCGGCTCGATCCTCGAGAGCTTCAACCCCTGGCTGGAGCGGATCCCCTCGTGAACCCGCCTGCGCCAAGCGCTCGCTTCGCTCGCGGCTCCGGCGGACAAGCCCCTCAGCGCACGCTTCCCGCCTTCGCTCGCCTGCGCTCCTTGGCGAGCTACGGCGGGCAAGCCGCTCCACGCTCGCCTCAGGCTGGCTTGCCTCCTCGGCAAGCTTCGGCGGGCAAGCCCTTGAGCCGTGAGCCCTGAGCCTTGGGGCGTGAGCCGTGAGCCCTGAGCCTTGGCCGTCTGTTGACGAGCACGGCACTTCTGCGGTTTGCTAGTCCAGACGGGGATCCACACCCAGATGCACCAGGCGGCGGCCTGCGCGGCCACCCGCTGGAGGAGCGCTATGCCGGAGACGCCGAGGCGCCAGGACGCCATCACGACGCTGGCCGATCTCATCAAGGACGTGCCCGTGGCGATGCTGACGACGACCGGGATGGGGCGGCTCCGCAGCCGTCCGATGGTCGTGCAGCGCGTCCGCTTCGACGGCGCATTGTGGTTCCTGACGGCGCGGTCGGCGGGCAAGACCGGCGAGATCCGCGACCGCCAGGTCGTGCACGTGACCTTCGTCTCCCCGGGCGACAACCGCTATGTCTGGGCCTCCGGCACGGCGACCCTTGTGGACGACCCGGGTCAGGTGAAGGCGATCTGGCACGACGGCTATCGGCCCTGGTTCCCGAAGGGGCCCGAGGACGAGTCGATCTCGCTGATCCGGGTGCGGGTGGAGGAGGCGGGGTACTGGGACGCCGGGGCGGGCCAGATGGCGCTGCTGGCGGGCTTTGTCGAGGGCACCGCCTTTCACGACCTCCAGCCGGGGGTTGGCATCTGACACTGGAAGTGGACAGGTGGGATCGGCAGAGGACACGGGGAGGACGGGGACGCGGCTGGCAGGGGGCTTGAAGAGGGGTTCGGCGATGAAGGCCG